>DATCVG010000024.1:0-26859 GCA_036567085.1 Candidatus Methylopumilus sp. | reverse complement strand
CATCATTATTTACCCTTTATCCCACAATTTATTTCTAGAAAGCTTGCAAGAACTATATCGAGAAGACAATGTAATGCAGTTGACGGTATTATCTCGCCATCAAAACCCATGTTGGATGTATTAAAAGCATATGGCATTAAGACATCTGCAGAAGTGGTGGCTACAGGTTTAGATGAGTCAAGTTTTGCCAAGGTCGATGGAGAGTCTTTCCGAATCAGTCATGACATTCCATTAGCACAACCAATGCTTTTATTTGTAGGCAGGGTCGCCCATGAAAAAAATATTGAGTTCTTACTTGAAATGCATGTGGAGTTAATTCAAAAGCATCCTGATGCTTTATTGGTGATTACTGGTGAGGGTCCAGCAGAAGAATCTATTAAGGCATCGATCGCGAGATTAGGTCTCGAGAATAAAGTAAAAATGATTGGATACTTAGATCGCAGTCATGAGCTTATTGCTTGTTATAAGGCGGCTGATGTATTTGTCTTTGCATCTAAGAGTGAGACTCAAGGTTTAGTGCTTTTAGAGGCTATGGCTCAAGGAACCCCTGTCGTTGCATTAGCAGAGCTTGGAACTAAATCCATACTTATCGAAGGCGAGGGAACGTTAATCGCAAAAGATGATATTTATGATTTTGCAGATAAAGTGAGTATGCTTTTATCTGACCCCTCAAAACGTGAAAGCATTGGAAAAAAGGGGAGACAATACGCAAGAGAGAAATGGGGTGCTGATGTCTTAGCTAAAAAAGTGGCTAAATTCTATAAGCATGTCATCACACAAAAAACATCACTCACAAGATATACCAATACTAGAATTGGCAGTGCCAAAAGCACAATTTAGTAGAGCTCTATCTCATACTTCCATTCAATTTTTTTCCAGTCGGATGCTTCCTTGTTGAGTCCGAATTGAATGAATGGATTTTTTTCTAACCAAGCCTTAGAAATTCGTAATTTAAATCCTTTAGGATTTTGTTCCACCTCGATAAGAGGTAGCGCTGCATTTTCTCTTTTTCTAGAAACGACATGTGCTAGCCTTAAGCAAAATAACAAGTGCCAATCGATATAACCAGGGCTGATAGGAAGTTTATTGAGTTTACCGTTATGACCTAATACAAGCCCTGCAAGTCTTGCCTGATCTAGCCTTGAAAAACCCGGCAAATCAGCATGCGATATAATGTAAGCAGAATGTTTTTGGTAATCAGCGCGTGATACAGCTAAGCCAATTTCATGAAGGAATGATGCCCAAGTTAATAGCTTACGATTATTTTCTCTGTCTTCTTTTTTAAAGCTAGGTAATTGATCTAGAAAAAAATCAGCCGTTTGACTGACCCGTTTAAATTGTGCTTCGTCTACATTAAAACGTTTACCTAATTGCTCGATAAGGCCATGTCTCGTATCGATATTTTCTAGTTTACCAATCGCATTAAACAGTGTTTTAAGAATACCCTTTTTCTTATTATTGGCACCATTCGTAGATTGATTATAGAGATGATGAAGCGAGCCAAAAAGAAGGGCGGCTTCCGTAATTTCCATATGCTCAATGCCTAACTCTTCAAAGGCTGCGATCATAATAGCAAGGCCTCCGGGCAATACAGGCTTACGATCCGCTTTTAAACCTAATAAGCTTAATCGTTCGATATGTTTTGTTTCAAGTAAGTTTTTTTTAAGTAACTCTAAGCCATGACGTGTGATAATCCCGCCTGTTTCTTCAACAGGAAGATTGTGCAGTTCACCACTTAATCCATTGAGTGCAATAAGTTCTGCAATAGCTCTGGCTGTTCCCGAGGAGCCTATCGCTTGTTCCCAACCCATTTTCCGATAGAAAGGTGCGATCGCTTTAATTTCTTTTAAAGCAGCATTCTGAGCAGCTTTGAAATTCTCTTCATCGATGATACCTTCCGAAAAAAATCTTTGGCTAAAAGAAACGCACCCTATAGGACGCGACTCCAAAAGCTTCGGTTCATGGCCGTCACCGATTATGATTTCAGTCGAACCACCGCCAATATCAAAGACGAGCCTTTTGCCAACACACATGGGCGCGATATATGAGGCTCCAATGTAGATAAGCCTAGCTTCTTCATTACCTGAGATGACATCAATCGGAAAGCCCAAAAGCTTTTCCGCTTCATCGACAAATTTTTTAGCATTTCGAGCGACACGGAAGGTATTCGTAGCCACGGCAACGACTTGATTAGGGCTAAAGCTTCTTAATCGGTCGCCAAATCTTAAAATAGCTGCAAGCGCTTTTGTTGTTGACTCTTCACTTAATTCATTATCTTGATTAAGTCCTCCAGCAAGTCTGACGGTATCTCTTAAGGTGTCGATGGTTTGAAATTGAATACCGGTAGGTAGATAATTGACTTTTGCAATCATCATTCGAAAGCTGTTAGAGCCTAGGTCTATCGAGGCATATAAGCCATTGTGATTTTCCGGAGATTGGACTGTTTTGCGAGCGGGTATCATCATAAAGGACGCTAATTTAAATCAAATTTGTGACATATCGATGACATATCTTACAAATGTCATGTAAATGTCACATTCTGTAATCACAATGATAGTATGAATGTTGTGAAATCTAAACTTAATTTATTAAATCGTGAATTAGGCGCTCTCGAATTTAACCGACGTGTCCTTGCCTTAGCGCAAAATCTTAAAATACCTCTTTTAGAGCGCCTTAAGTACATCTGTATTGTTTCAAGTAATTTAGATGAATTCTTTGAAATTCGTATCGCAGTGCTTAAGGAGCAGCTCAGAAAAAATCCTAAAAGTAAGACACAAGATGGACTCATAGTAGGTGATGCGTATTTAAACGTTGTGAAAGAGACACAAACGCTTGTTAGCCATAAATACAAAATATTTCAAAAAGATATTTTACCGAGACTTGAGAGAGAAGGAGTTCACCTTCATTTCGAGAGCGCATGGACGCCAAGTCAGCATCGTTGGGCAAAAACATATTTTGAAAAAGAACTCGTTCCACTCTTAACTCCAATTGTTTTAGATCCAGCCCATCCATTTCCTAAAGTCATCAATAAAAGCTTAAACTTTTTTGTAACATTAGAAGGCAAGGATGATTTTGGAAGGACGCCTAAGTTAGCTGTTGTTCAAGCACCTCGTTCTATACCGCGCGTCATTCAAATGCCGGCTCGTATTAGTCAAAAACCATACGGCATTGCGATCTTATCGACCTTTATGCAATCTTTCGTGCACGAACTTTTTCCTGGTATGAAAATTACAGGTTGCTACCAATTTAGAGTGACAAGAAATTCAGATTTATTTGTATCAGATGATGACATTTCTGACTTGAAAGAATCATTAAAAGGTGAGTTATCCACAAGACATTTAGGCGATGCAGTAAGACTTGAAATCTCTTCTGATATTCCAGATCACCTTCTTAAGTATTTAAGAAAATCTTGCGATTTGAATCCTGAAGATTGTTATCGCGTAGATGGACCAGTTAACTTGATGCGCTTAATACAAGTGGCAGAGATTGTGAATAGACCCGACCTGAAATTTCCATCTCATATCCCTAAGTTACCTTTAATTAAGGGTTCTATCTTTGATGAACTTAAAACGCGTGATGTGTTACTTCATCATCCCTATGAAAGCTTTGAGCCCGTTTTGAATTTTCTCAGAACTGCTTCAAAAGATCCTGATGTATTAGCGATTAAACAAACGATATATAGAACCGGTAATGTATCCCCTGTGATGGACGCTTTAATTGAAGCTGCTAAGAATGGCAAAGAAGTCACTGTGATTGTGGAGCTTTTAGCGCGTTTTGATGAGGAAACAAATATTTCATGGGCAGCTAAATTAGAAGAGGTTGGTGCGCATGTTGTTTATGGTGTGGTGAAACATAAATGTCACGCCAAGATGATCATGATTGTAAGAAAAGAGTTATTGCCAGCAAAAGGCAAAAGAAAACCAGAGCATACTTTAAAACGTTATGTGCACTTAGGGACAGGGAACTATCACCCCAGAACAGCCAAGCTATATACCGATTTTGGGTTGATGACTTCAAACACATCCATTTGTGACGATGTTCATAAGATTTTTATGCAGCTCACAGGAACAAGCCGTTTAATCAAACTGAAATCATTATGGCACTCGCCCTTTACTATGTTTGATCAAATTGTGAAGCATATTCAAGCTGAAGCCAAGGCAGCAAAGTTAGGTAAGCCTGCAAGAATTGTGGCGAAAGTGAATGCGCTCTTAGAGCCTGCTGTGATTAATGAACTCTATAAAGCCTCGCAAGCAGGTGTCAAAATTGATTTAATTGTAAGAGGGGTGTGCGCACTTAAGCCTAAAGTTAAAGGTCTTTCCGAAAATATTCGAGTAAGATCTATTGTTGGACAATTTCTAGAACACCATCGTATTTTTTATTTTTATGCAAACGGTAAAGAAAATATTTATTTATCCTCTGCAGACTGGATGGATAGAAACTTATTTAGAAGAATTGAAGTGGCATTTCCTATTCTAGCGCCTGAATTAAAACAAAAAGTTATTCATGAGGGCTTAAATGAATTACTCAAAGATATTTCTAGCTGGAATATGAATTCAGATGGCCTCTATAAACAATCAGCATCTGCATCAAATAATAAATTATCAGGCCAACAAAATTTATTACTTAAATATAGTGTAGTTACAAAATCTTCAAAAGGAAAGCTTAAAGCTTAACCTTCTTTTGCCATATTAATAGTGTAACGAGGAATTTCAATCGTGAGATCATGTTGATCTACCATAGCTTGGCAAGATAATCTTGATTGAGGTTCCAATCCCCAGGCTTTATCAAGAAGATCTTCCTCCAAATCATCAGCTTCGTTTAATGTATCAAATCCTTCTCTTACAATCACATGGCATGTCGTGCATGCACAGACTTGATCACAAGCGTGTTCTATCTCAATATGGTTTTGTAATAAATTCTCACAGATAGAAAGCCCCGGTTTTGCATCAATCACTTCACCGTGAGGGCAGATTTCAACATGTGGCAAGATAATAATTTTTGGCATATTAGAAGTTTACCTTATCTATTGATTTGCCTCTGAGTGCTTGGCTCACAGATTCATCCATGAGTTTAGCTGCAAATGATTCTGTGAGTGTATTTAAATTTTTTGTATGCTCTGTAATTAAATTGGGATTATTTGAATTAAGCGCAGCTGAAAGTCTTTTTATGGCAGATTGAATCTCTGTAATTTCTTCCTGCGTTAGTAATTTATTGCCATTTTTATCTAGGGCATTTTGCACGGCTAGGATAATTTGCTCACCTTCAATTTTAGCCTCGCTCAGTGCGCGTATCTTTTTATCTTCTTCAGCTTTTTCAAAAGATTGTATAAGCATATTTGAAATTTGATCCTCAGATAGGCCATAAGAGGGTTTGACGGTAATGCTTGTTTCTTTATTGGTAGATAATTCCTTTGCTGATACAGAAAGTAATCCATCCGCATCAATCTGGAAGGTCACACGAATTTTTGCAGCTCCTGCAACCATGGGAGGAATATTTGTCAAAGTAAAGTTTGCAAGTGATCTGCAATCTGATACTCGTTCACGCTCACCTTGCAATACATGAATCGACATGGCAGTTTGTCCATCTTTATAGGTTGTAAATTCTTGTGCTTTTGTGATTGGAATTGTGGAGTTTCTATGGATAATTTTTTCTACTAAACCACCCATCGTTTCAATCCCAAGGGATAAGGGTGTTACATCAAGAAGAAGTAGGTCTTGATCTGATTTATTTCCAGCGAGTGTATGCGCCTGTCTTGCAGCACCAAGTGCAACAACCTCATCTGGATTAAGATCATTAAGCAAATCTTTTTTAAAGAAAGTTTTAATTTCAGATTGAATATGCATCATGCGTGTCGCACCACCTACCATCACAATACCATCAATAGATTCGATCAATAATTGAGCATCATTTAATGCGCGCTTAATAGGCTGAATTGTTTTTTGTACAAGTTCATGAGTTAATTTAAAAAATGTATCTCTATCCAATGAAAACTTAATCTCTCGGCCATCTGAAAGTTTGATCACCGTTTTTGCAGACGCATCATTCGTCAGATTTTCTTTTAAGTATTTAGCGTGTGTTATGAGCGCACGCTTATCCTCATGACTAAGTTGAGTAATTTTATTTTCATGTTTGATAAGCTCTACTATGGCCTGATCAAAATCATCACCGCCTAGATGCGGGTGACCATTTGTAGCTAAGACTTCAAATATGCCTTTATGAAGCTTTAGGATTGAAACATCAAAAGTGCCACCACCTAAATCATATATGACGAAAGTACCTTCTTTCTTTTGATCGAGACCATAAGCAACAGCGGCGGCTGTGGGTTCATTGATGAGTCTTAAGACATTTAAGCCGGCTAATCTGGCAGCATCTTTTGTGGCTTGACGTTGTGCATCATCGAAATAAGCAGGGACTGTAATTACAGCACCTGTGATCTCGCCACATAGAGAAACTTCAGCAAGATCTTTTAATTTTTTTAAGATATCAGATGAGATTTCAATCGGATGCTTTAAGCCTTGCTCAGTTTTAATTTGTATATCGTCGCTATGATCATCAAAAGCGTAGGGCAGTGATTCTCGATATTGAATATCAGATTTATTATGACCCATAAAGCGCTTCACTGACACAATAGTGTTCTTTGCATCAGTGGATAAATAGGGCAATGCCTCATGACCCACTTTAATATTATTTTGTCCGTAATAGACGATCGAGGGTATGAGGGAATTACCATTGGCATCTTTTAAGATAGTGGGTAATCCGCTCTGAACACTAGCTACCAGAGAGTTTGTTGTACCTAAATCAATACCGACCGCCAGTTTGTGTTCGTGAGGAAGAGTACTTTGACCAGGCTCTGAGATTTGAAGGAGCGCCATAATTTAAACAATCTCGATTAATGCATCATGGATATGCTGTTCAATTTTTTCAATGAAATTAAGTTCACGTGTGATTTTAATGGCATCGTTAAGATCATCTTTATGAGCAAAAAAAGCGGGTAGTTGATTCAGCATATCATTTTTATTTTTTTGAATCTCAGTAGCTAATTTTTCAAGGGCTAATTTATTATGCTTTTGTATTTCGAGTTCTTCACGCCATTCCATTTGCTGTATTAAAAAATCCTGAGGCACAGACGTATATTTTTCATCATGGATATTCACACCATGAAGTTGAAGCATATATTCTGCGCGTCGAATAGGCGACTTTAAAGTTTGATAGGCGTCATTCACTTGAGCTGTTTTTTTGATCGACTCTAATTTAGTTTCATCATCAAATGATGCGAAGCGATCTGGATGAATTTCTTTTTGAATGTCTTGGTAGTTCTGATCAAGTCTTTCTAAATCAATAACAAATGCTTCTGGAATTTTGAGGAGCGTGAAAAAATTTTGACTCACACTGTAAAGCTCTCACCACAGCCACATTCTGCCTTGACGTTAGGATTGTTAAATTTAAACCCTTCATTTAAACCCTCTTTAGTAAAATCAAGCTCAGTTCCGTTGATATAAACAAGACTTTTTGGATCCACCATGATTTTGATGCCATGACTTTCAAATACTTGATCTTCAGGTAGGGTATCATCCACAAACTCTAATGTGTATGCCATACCGGAACAACCCGTTGTTTTAACGCCTAGTCGAAGTCCTACACCTTTACCTCGATTTTTGAGATATTTTTCGACACGTTCTGCAGCTTTAGGTGTTAAAGAAATAGCCATGTTAAATTTATTTACCTTGTTTACTCTTTAGATCCGCAATGGCTGATTTAATTGCGTCTTCCGCTAAGACTGAGCAGTGTATTTTAACAGGAGGCAATGCTAACTCTTCTGCAATAGCTGAGTTTTTAATTTCAGATGCTTGGTCTAATGTTTTACCTTTTAACCATTCGGTGACGAGTGAGCTCGAAGCAATCGCAGAACCACAGCCGTAGGTCTTGAACTTTGCATCTTCAATGACACCATCATCAGTCACTTTAATTTGTAATTTCATCACGTCACCACATGCTGGGGCACCCACCATACCGGTACCGACGTGTGGATCATTCTTATCAAGGGATCCGACATTTCTTGGGTTTTCGTAGTGATCTAAAACTTTATCGCTGTATGCCATATATGTCCTTAAAAAAACTAGTGGGCAGCCCACTCAACTTTACTAATATCAATGCCATCTTTAAACATTTCCCACAATGGTGAGAGCTCTCTTAATTTTTGAATCTTGTCTTTTAATAATTGAATCGTAAAATCTACATCAGCTTCTGTGGTAAAGCGTCCAATCGAAAAACGAATAGAGCTATGAGCTAATTCATCTGAGCGACCTAATGCGCGCAATACATAACTTGGTTCCAAACTAGCTGACGTACATGCAGAACCGCTTGAGACCGCAATATCTTTCACTGCCATGATGAGTGACTCACCTTCGACATAGTTAAAGCTGATATTAAGATTATGTGGGATACGATGTTTTAAGTCGCCATTCACATAAACTTCTTCAATGTTTTGTAAGCCTTGAAGTAATTTATCGCGTAATTTTATGATGCGCTCATTTTCTGATTTCATTTCTAAGCGAGCGATTCTGAATGCTTCACCCATACCTACAATTTGGTGGGTGGCTAGTGTTCCTGAACGCATACCGCGCTCATGACCACCGCCATGCATTTGTGCCTCAATACGAATACGTGGTTTACGTCTTACATAAAGTGCTCCTATACCCTTAGGCCCGTATGTTTTGTGTGCAGAAAAACTCATTAAATCGACAGGTAATTTTTCTAGATCGATATCCACCTTACCAGTTGCTTGTGCAGCATCTACATGAAAGATAACTTTTTCATTTCGACAGATGTTGCCAAGGGCTTCGATATCTTGAATCACACCAATTTCATTATTGACAATCATGACAGAGGCTAAAACCGTATCTGGGCGAATGGCTTTTTTAAATTTTTCTAAATCAACTAAGCCATTAGGCTCAGGCTCTAAATAAGTCGCTGTATAACCTTCACGTTCAAGTTCACGCACCGCATCGATAACTGCTTTATGTTCAGTCGCAATCGTTAAGACATGCTTCCCTTTGGTGCTATAAAAATGGCTCGCACCTTTGATCGCTAAGTTATTCGATTCAGTAGCGCCTGAGGTCCAAACAATTTCCCTCGGGTCAGCATTAACGAGTTTAGCGACTTCCTCGCGTGCTTCTTCCACTGCTTTTTCTGCAGTCCAACCAAAGCTATGGCTTCTTGATGCAGGATTGCCAAAATGTTCTGTGATATACGGAATCATTTTTTCCGCGACACGAGGATCAATCGGTGTCGTGGCTGAGTAATCTAAATAAATCGGTTTACGTTCCATAGGTTCGGTCATCTCTTATGCCGCAATCGCGGTCAGTTGTTTTAATGTTTGTAATTCTTTTTTTAATGTTTCAATAAATGATGTGACATCCTTTATTGTGTTTTGGTTTCCAAAACTAATACGCAATGCACCGCGCGCTAAATCTTCATCGATACCCATGGCAAGTAACACATGACTTGGTTCTTTATTGACGCTTGAGCATGCAGAACCGCTCGCAATCGCAAAACCTTTTTTATCTAATGCAGTGAGGAGCGTAGAACCCTCAATATCTTTAAACGCAAAGAAAGTGGTGTTGCTTAGTCTTTTTACTTTTTCAGAAAAAATCACTGCACCTAATGCTTTTAAATGAAATTCGAGTGTTGTTTGAAGTTCACGTGAACGCATGGATGATGCTTTTAATGATTCTGAAATCAATTCGCACGCTTTACCAAAACCGACAATCGCAGCAATATTTTCAGTGCCACTCCTTAAATTCTTCTCTTGTCCGCCACCATAAATAAGAGGCTCAATATCAGAGCGCTTATTTAAGATTAAAGCACCTACACCTTGAGGACCGTAAATTTTATGGCTAGAAAGTGTCATCGCATCAATCTCAAGTTCATTAAAGCGCACCTCCATTTTTCCAAAAGCTTGCACTGCATCTGTATGCGAGATTGCTTTTTTTCCTTTTGCAAAATCAGAGAGGTGAGAGACCTCTTGAATTACACCTGTCTCATTATTCGCTAACATCACAGAGACAAGACTAATATTATCCGCAGTGATATATTTATAAGCTTCATTGGGTATCACGCCATCATGATTCACTTTGAGTAACTCTTGATGCCAGCCCTGATGAGTCAATGCTTCCATGGGGCGGGCGACACAGGGGTGTTCAATATTGCTTCGTACCAAAGTGCTTTGAGGATTTTTAATCGCCGCACCGTGCACGATCATGTTATTGGCTTCCGTGCCACCTGAAGTAAAAATAACTTCAG
Source organism: Candidatus Methylopumilus sp. (assembly GCA_036567085.1). Classification (GTDB taxonomy): domain Bacteria; phylum Pseudomonadota; class Gammaproteobacteria; order Burkholderiales; family Methylophilaceae; genus Methylopumilus. Next base: position 16,557 of record DATCVG010000024.1, on the reverse strand, counting down.
TAGGATGTGCGTGAATGGCTAATGCCACTTGTTCACGCGCTTCTTCAATCGCAGTTCTCGCATGTCGACCGAAGCTATGTTGACTCGTCGGATTGCCTTGTTGTGTTTCTAAGAAAGGCATCATGACACTCAAGACTTTTTTGTCTATGGCCGTTGTCGCGTTATGATCAAAATAAACTTTTTGCATATAGGGTTAACTAGCTTTAGCTAAATTGCCTTGATTATGTTTATCGTTTAAGAAAAAAATTGCCCGCTCATGATTCTTAATGTCTTTAGATTGCGCTTCGACAAGGTGCGCCAAAGTGAGACTCTCAAGGTAATCTAAAATTTTGGTATTAATCGATGCCCAAAGATCATGAGTGATACAGCGTCCACCTTCATGACAATTTTCTTTACCATTGCATTGTGTTGCATCTATCTCTTCGTCGACAGCACTGATAATAGACTTCACGGTAATGTCTTGATGTTTTTTAGCAAGATGATAACCGCCACCCGGACCACGAATACTTTTGACAATACCTTCGCGTCGCATGCGACTAAAAAGCTGCTCAAGATAAGATAAAGAGATGGATTGTCGCTCGCTGATGTCAGCTAAAGTGACAGGCTTTTCTGACTCGTTGAGCGCGAGATCAAGAATGGCAGTGACTGCAAAACGACCTTTGGTAGTCAGACGCATAAGAAGATCCTTTATCTTTATACTTAATTAAGAACTTTTTTAAGTTTTCCAAGCATAAACTATAGAATAACCTAATATTTTAGTCAAGTATTATTTAGGTGACTTTTTCTTAAGCGAGAAGGCCTTACCGAGCTTGAGATCCTCGTCGGCTATGGGTTTTAAGGATTTAATTTGAGCTTCTAAACGCTCAATCGTCTGGTTTTGTTTTTTAATAGCTGACATTAAATGTTCAATATTTTTATGCATAGGATCAGGCTCGTCTTTACCCACCGCATAAGCGTTAAAGGCTGGTAATTGCACCGCACTTTTTTGCTTTGTTTTACCTTCTTCTTCGACAATGCGTGCAGGAATACCGACCGCTGTGGCTTTCGCTGGTACGTCTTTCACAACCACTGCATTAGATCCGATTTTAGCCCCGCGTCCAATGGTAATCGGCCCTAAGATCTTGGCACCCGCACCAATCACGACACCTTGCTTGAGCGTAGGATGACGTTTACCTTTATTCCAAGAAGTGCCCCCTAATGTGACGCCATGATAGAGTGTGCAATCATCTTCAATCATTGCAGTTTCTCCGATCACAACACCCATACCATGATCAATGAATACACGTCGACCAATTGTTGCACCTGGATGAATTTCAATACCCGTGAACCAACGACCGATATGAGAAATCATGCGACCTAACCAGTAAAATTTAATTTGCCAAAAAGCGTGAGCTAGACGGTGAATGAGTAATGCATGCACACCAGGGTAGGTTGTGAGCACTTCAAGTGTTGACCTCGCGGCAGGGTCGCGTTCAAACACAATGGCAATATCTTCTCGAATTTTTTTAAACATAAATGAAATTATCGCATGAAATGCTAAACTTGACTAAATTACTAGGTTAATAAAAAACTTTCCTTACGATTTTATTTTTTTTTGAACCTGCGTTAAGATGCCGCGCAAAATATTGATTTCATCGATCTCGAGTTGAGCTCTCGTGAAAAGGATATGAAGCCGTTGCATCAACCGCTCACCTTGAACCTTATCTAGGAAATCGATCTCGTCGAGCATGGTTTCTAGGTGCGATAAGAAACCCATCAAGCTATTATGATCCGCTAAGAGATCTAAGTCCTTGGTATAAAGCTTAGGTGAGTTTCTTGAAATGCTTGCCTGCCTTAATTCGTGACATACCACTTGTACGGCTTGCGCTAAATTAAGCGACGAATAATTTGGGTTGGCATGAATAAAACTTAATATTTGGCATTGATTTGTTTCAAGATTTGAAAGACCACTTGTTTCATTACCAAAGACAAAAGCCACATCAGACTGATCTGCAATGCGAATCATTTCATTTGCAACTTCACGAATGTCTAAATAGGGTTGAGATAATTCGCGTCTTCTTGCAGACAAACCCACAGCAAGCTTGACACCTTTTAAAGCATTCTCTAAATCATCGACAACGTTCGCATTTATTAGAATATCATCAGCGCCCGATGCCATTGCAGTCGCTTCAGCATGTGGAAATTTTTTAGGTGATACAAGATAAAGTGAATAAATGCCCATCGTCTTCATCGCACGCGCAGTGGCACCAATATTACCTGGGTGACTTGTCTCGCAAAGAATAATTCGAATGCGATGAAGAGCTTCTGAAGTGTCGACCATGGAGTTCCTTCATGTAAAATAGCATTTTATCAAGTCTATAAAAAAACAAAGATTTAAATAGACACGTTCTTAAAAAAAAGAAAGAAATCCATTTATGCATCCGATGTTAAACATTGCAGTGAAGGCAGCCAGACGTGCAGGCGCCATTATTAATCGAGCATCGCAAGATATCGGAACTTTAACTATCAAAAGTAAAAACTTTAATGACTTTGTAAGTGAAGTCGATGTCGCCGCTGAGCGCGCGATTATTGATACTTTAAAGGATGCATATCCTTCACACGGTTTCTTAGGGGAAGAATCAGGTTCGACATCCCATCAAAGTGATTTCATTTGGATCATCGATCCATTAGATGGCACCACAAATTTCTTACATAACTTTCCACAGTATTGTGTATCGATTGCTTTACAACATAAAGGTGAGATCACGCAAGCGGTCATTTACGAACCGAATCGAAATGATTTATACACGGCGACTAAGGGTCGTGGCGCGTTCTTGAATGACAAGCGTATCCGCGTTTCGAAATGTGACAAACTCCAAGAGGCACTGATAGGCACTGGATTCCCATTTCGTGATTTTAAATACCTAGATGATTATCTCCACATGTTTAAATCCATGATACAAAAAACAACAGGTATTCGCCGTGCTGGCTCTGCCGCATTAGATTTAGCGTATGTGGCGAGTGGCGCGCTCGATGGTTTTTGGGAAATTGGATTGTCGCCATGGGATATTGCGGCCGGCGGACTTCTTATTCAGGAGGCTGGCGGCATTGTGACTGACCTATCTGGCCAAACAGGATGGCTCGAGTCGGGAAATATTTTAGTCGCATCCCCTAAAATTCATGATGACATGCAAGCTATTATTGCAAGTCATATCCCCGCAACACTCAAAAATTAAATCATATCGACTTATTTTTTCTTGTGATGTGATTTACCTTTACCCTCTTGGATTTGAATTTCTTTAAGGGTTGCTTTGGCATCCTCTAAAAGAGGGCCGCCTAAAGCCACAGCTTTTTCTGCTACTTTAATAGCTTCTTTGATATCACCGAGTTCAGCTAATACATGCGCAAGGTTATTATGAATAAGCGCATTGTCTGGGTGATGATGAATGGCTTCAGTTAAGATTTTTTTTGCAGACTCAAGCTCACCGCGCGCGTAAGCTATATTTCCTAAACCGATTTGCCCGATGAGATTTTTGGGCCAGCGCTTCAATAGGGTTTGGTAAGCTATTTTGGCATGATGTAACTGACCACTTTCTTCAAGAGCTGATACGGACTGGGTGTAACGTTGTTCATTCACTGTCGCAGGCAATTCATCAAGTGGTAACACAACATACGCCCAATAACCGCCTTGTTTCCAAATATACTCAAAAGTATTGAAGGATAAAGTCTCTCGTCGATTAGTCCCAGATCGACTGATCATTTCTTCGCGATTAAGATCGTAGCCTATGACAACTGCATAGTGCCATGTTTGTGAAAATCCTGAATTAAAATTTTCAAGAACCAAGACAGGGCGACCCGCGTTGATTTCTCTTAAGATATCGATGAGTTGGGGCTGGAGTTCATAAGCGATACGCCCTTGTCTTCTAATCGCTGTGAGCATTTCAATCTGAAGGCTTCCTTTTTTGGATGGAATATAAACTTGACCTACTAACGTTTCGGGTTCAATTTTAATACCAGAGGCATTAAGGACAGTCGCTAATGATGCAGGACCACATTGATAGTCATCCTGAGGAAAAAAAGGCACATTTTCTAATTCAACACGCAATGCAATATCGGAGGGTAAGCGCTCCAAAATAGCTGCGGTTTGTGGCAGATTAGCGCAGCCACCTAATAGACTTAGGAAAATAAAAAAGCCCACACAGCGGCAGGCTTTTTGAAAGGTAAATTTAAAAATTTTATCTATTGTAGAGCCAGTATAAGAGGAGTCCTAAACCAAGGACAATTCCTATCCAACCAGCTGTTTGAATAGTAGTCCCCCCAGCTGGAAGTGAATCAATATTCTGGGCAAGTTGATTAACTTCTGCTTGAGTCATCGCATTAATACGCTCTTGAGCCATTTGAGGTGTGACACCCATAGACTCGAACTTTGCGATCACATCACTGCGATTGAAGAACTCATTCACTTTATTTTTATTTTCAATACTTTGTGAAGAGCTAAGCGCTTTATCTGTCGAGATCATAGCGGCATTAAGACTAAAGGGTACAAGGACAAGACTTGAAATTAAAACATGAATCAAAAACTTATAAATCGTTTTCATTGAAACTCCCTATAAATAGTTAATAAATAGTCATACCTGCCAATTAACTATGCCATATTTAAAAAAAAATTCAAGCTCAAAATAACGACTTTTTAGTGATGATGACCACCGGCACCGTGGACGTGTTGATGAGAGACTTCTTCTTGGTTGGCAGAGCGAACGTCTTTAATGGTGGCTTTAAAAATAATACGTTGACCTGCCCAGGGATGATTGCCGTCGACAACAACTTGACCATCGGCTATATTGGTGACTGTATATAAGATCACTTCACCGGTTTCATCTTCACCCTCGAATTGCGCCCCTTCTTTCAAATTTTCTGCAGGAAAAGCTGATGCAGGCTCTATTTGAACAAGTTCTGCATCATACTCCCCGAAAGCATCAACAGGTTCCAGCGCTAATTCTATGGTGTCGCCAATATTTTTTCCATGCATGGCCTCTTCGACTTTTGGAAAAATGTTGTCATAGCCGCCATGAAGATAAGCCACAGGTTGATCACTTGATTCTAAAACAACACCATCAGCATCTTTAAGTTCGTAGGTCATAGTGACTACTGTGTTCATGGAGACTTGCATAAAAATTTCCTTCAAATGTTTTTTATATTTTATAGGGGATGAAAGGCGTGAGGTACGACTTTTTTTACAATTATTTTAATGTCCGTGATCGTGATCAAGGAGGCTGTAAAAATTAGAGGGTTTCAAAATCGTAGGCTTTGTATCCTTTAATTGTTTTGGGTAATCGCGACTGAAATGAAGTCCACGACTTTCATGTCTTGCGATGGCTGACTCTACAATGAGTTCTGCTACCTGCAAAAGATTTCTTAGCTCAATGAGATTATGACTTACTTTAAAGTTGGTATAAAACTCATGCACTTCATCACGTAACATATGAATACGATGAAGCGCACGGGATAAACGTTTATTGGTTCTCACAATACCTACATAATTCCACATGAATCTTCGTAATTCATTCCAAGTATGCGTGATGAGAATTTCTTCATCCGCATCAGTCACTCGGCTTTCATCCCAATGCGGTAAATCAAAACTGGATGCATCTACTTTTGAATTGAGAATATGTTTGGCGACTGCATCACCAAATACCAAGCATTCAAGAAGTGAATTGCTCGCTAGACGGTTCGCACCATGAAGACCTGTATAAGCCGTTTCACCAATGGCATAAAGATGCGCTAAATCAGTTTGACCCGATAAATCTGTCATCACACCTCCGCAGCTATAGTGAGCAGCAGGGACCACTGGAATCCATTCTTTGGTGATGTCGATACCTAATTCTAAACAGCGAGCATAGATTGTCGGAAAGTGTGACTTAATAAAATCAGCTGACTTATGGGAGATATCTAAATAGACACAATCAATACCGCGCTTTTTCATTTCAAAGTCAATCGCTCTAGCCACAATATCCCGTGAGGCTAATTCACCTCTTTCGTCATACTCATCCATGAAGCGAGATCCATCGGGTAATTTTAAAAGTCCGCCTTCACCTCTCACAATTTCAGAAATCAAAAAAGATTTGGCTTTAGGATGGTATAGGCAGGTTGGATGAAATTGGATGAATTCCATGTTAGCGACTCTGCAACCCGCTCGCCATGCCATCGCTACCCCATCTCCTGTGCTCACATCAGGGTTCGTTGTATAGAGATAGACTTTACTCACGCCACCCGCTGCAAGAATCGTCTCGTGTGACGCGATCGTCATCACTTTGCCGGTTTTATTATTTAAGACATAAGCACCTAAGCATCGATTCGATTTAATTTTGGCAACTTTTAAAGATTTGTTTTCTGTGATGAGATCGACCGCAATATGGTTTTCAAGCACCGTGATATTTGGATGTGATTTAACTTTATCACTTAAAGTTTTTTGTATCGCGCGACCCGTCGCATCTTTAGCATGTACGACGCGCCTATGGCTATGACCACCTTCTTGAGTTAAATGAAATTGTTGTGTGGCTTCATCGCGACTAAAGGGTACGTCTAAATCGATAAGCCACTGAATGGCTTCATGACCATGGGATGCAACAAAGCTTGCCACCTTAGGGTCCGTTAAACCTCCGCCTACAAATTCTGTATCCTTTGCATGACTCTCCACGGAGTCGTCACTCGACATCACAGCCGCAACCCCACCTTGGGCCCATTGACTTGAGCTATCTAAGATCTCACGCTTACTTACAATGAGTACCTTTTTATGATTTGCGAGTTTAAGTGCTGAGGTGAGACCGGCTAGACCGCTTCCTATAATCAGCACATCACAACGTAACATTTATAATATTTTCCATGAACTAATTAATAGAGAGGGCGTCAATGAACATATATATAGTATGTTTTAAGTTTTTAATGTGAAAGATTCATTCAGGGGTTTATAAAAAACGATGCCAAGACTTAACAATAACATAGAACAAACTAAATTATCACTCGTTCAAGATAGGCCTGCCGTGTATACTGCAGAGCATGTTGAATTATCGTCAAGCCAATCTATGAGTGACAAAATAGAAAATCCGAATCGTGCACTTGATCAAGTTTTGGTGGAAAGTGCGCAAAAAGGGGATAAAAAAGCCTTTGGTTTATTGGTTGAAAAATACCATAGAAAATTAGGCCGTATTCTCACCCGCATGGTGCGCGATCAAACTGAAATTGAAGATATCGTGCAGGAGACTTTTATTAAAGCCTATCGTGCACTTCCTAATTTTAGGGGGGATAGTGCCTTTTATACATGGCTCTATCGTATTGGCATTAATACGGCAAAAAATCATTTAGTCGCGATGGGTAAACGCCCGCGCAACATGACTGAGTTTGAAAATGAAGATGGTGAGTTTGAAGAAACCCATCAAGTGGCGGAAGCTGATAACCCAGAAACCACGCTTTTGACTAAAGAGATTGGCATTACGGTCAATACTGCGATTGAATCTTTACCAGAAGAATTAAAAGTCGCGATTACATTACGTGAAATTGAGGGTTTAAGTTATGAAGAAATTGCGGAGCTCATGGATTGCCCCATTGGTACAGTCCGTTCACGTATTTTTAGAGCGCGTGAAACCATTGCAGAGAAATTAAAACCATTATTGTCACAACACAATAATAAACGTTGGTAGATTTATTTTTAAAGGAAAAGCGATATGAAAGAAAAAATTTCAACACTCCTCGATGATGAGCTCGATATTAAAAGCACAAGTCATACAGTGTCGGAGATTATGAAGGATAAACGTTTACGTGAACGTTTTGAAGCCTATCAATTGATTCGTGATGCTATGAAAAACGAATTAAGTGATGCCACACTTTCATCTCAATCTATTTTGGATGCGATTGATAAAGAGCCTATCCAAATTCAATTCAATCACCATAAAAAATTATCCGATGTGATAGCGATTAGAAGTCCCGATTGGATGTCTTGGCGGATCTCGGCATCATTTATCGCGGTACTTTTTGTGGGTGCTATGATCACGATGAATCCGCTTCATACAAACACATCAAATGCGGTTGAAATTGCACAAGATATTCCAAATGAATATATTGAAGCACATCAAATGTTAGCGCCGACCAATGTCGCGTTATATGTTGAAACAGAAGCTAAATAAATTTTTTATGCAACGATTTGTTGTTGGGGTCACACTTGTTCTTTTAAGTTTTTATGCGCAAAGCGTAGAGGATCCCTGGCTTCATTTAGAAAAAGCGGCGCAAGCTGCTCGTAAATTAAGTTACAAAGGTATTTTTCTCTATCAAAATCATCAAGATGTTCGCTCCATCGAAATCACCCATTTAAATAATGGTGCAGAGGAATTTGCGCGCATTGTGACTCTAGATGGTAAGCCTCGTGAGGCGTTGTCACGTGGTAACAATATGGTGGTTTTTAATCCAAGCAAAGAAAATGTCATGATTCAGACAAGACAGAATCAAAGTCATTTTCCTGCCATTTTGCCCCCCGATATTGAAAGTGTGAAAGCGATTTATACCCTTCGCTTCGTTGATCAAGAGCGTGTGGGCGGTCGTGAAGCGCAAATCGTTTACCTTGAACCTAGAGACGAGTATCGCTATCTTTATAAATTGTGGTTAGATAAAGAATATGGTTTGATTTTAAAAATGAGTATCCATGATCACCAACAAAAAGTGATTGAGCAAGCGAGCTTTAATCAAATTGCTTTATTTAGTGGACAAGATTTAAATTGGTTTAAACCCAATGTGGATACGCATAAAAAATATATCATGGATAACGCATCAGATAATAAAGTATCCCATGAAAAGTATTGCACGATTGCTAATCTACCGACCGGCTATCGAGAAGTAAGTCACGTTACAAGAACGATGGGTAATCAACCCTATCCCGTGCATCATTGGATATTTTCTGATGGACTTTCGTTTGTGTCTTTATTTGTCAATCAGATCCCTAAGGGTCATAAATCACGTGTAGGCGAAACACAGGTTGGCTCATCACATATCTTTGCACGTGTCATGAATGGGAATCAAATCATGGTCGTAGGTGAAGTGCCACAGGCGACCATTCAAAAAATTTCGAATTCGATTCAAGATATCAAAGTACATTAAATGGTCGAAGAAGAAGCGATTGTAATTAAAGCGTCAAAAGAAAATGTCACACTCGAAGTTGTTCGAAGTAAACCATGTGGTTTATGTGGACAGGTCAGAGGATGTGGTAATTCTATTTGGGGTAAAATTTTTTCTCACCGTTCAGGCCATATCGAAACTCGAAATAATTTAAATGCAAAGCAGGGTGACATTGTGATTTTAGGTATTGATGAAACACTGATGCTTAAAAGCTCACTCATGCTCTATGGTGTTCCCATCTTATGTATGTTTTTGGGTATGGTGATGGCCAATAGTTTTGTAAAAGAGATGAAAGAGTTCTTTTCACTGATAGGTGCGGTCACAGGTTTATTTTTAGGTGTTGTGGTGATTAAGCGCATCATCAATGAAAAGATGCAAATGTTTTATAACGAAGCACAATTAATTCGATTTAAATAATTTAAGGAATGTATAGATCATGATAAGACGTTTTTTTTATGTATGCTTACTTCAATTATGCCTAGTGACCAGTCTAGTTGCGAAGGAACTTCCAGACTTTACTGAGCTTGCTGAAAAACAAAGTTCAGTGGTGGTGAATATTAGTTCGATTCAAAAAAATCGTCAGAATCCAATGATGCAAGGCTCACCCGAAGATGAGCAGATGCAAGAATTCTTTAGGCGTTTTGGTATTCCAGTGCCTCCAGGTATGTCGCCACATAATGGTCGCGGCCAACAAGGTGCGCCTGAAAAACAAGTGTATGCCACAGGCTCTGGATTTATTGTGTCAGGTGATGGTTATGTCTTAACGAATGCGCATGTGGTGAAAGACGCGGATGAAGTGATGGTGAAATTAAATGACAAGCGTGAATTTAAAGCGAAGGTCATCGGCATTGATTTAAGAACTGACGTGGCTGTTTTAAAATTGAATGCAACTAATTTGCCAAAAGTTGCTATTGGAAACCCTGACACTATCAAAGTCGGTGAATGGGTGGCAGCGATTGGTGCACCTTTTGGTTTAGAAAATACGATGACCGTAGGCATTGTGAGCGCTAAAGGTCGTGCACTCCCACAAGAAAATTTTGTGCCGTTTATACAAACCGATGTGGCTATCAATCCAGGTAACTCAGGGGGGCCTCTATTTAACTTAAAGGGTGAAGTGATTGGAATCAATTCACAAATTTATAGCCGTACCGGTGGTTATATGGGTCTCTCATTTGCAATTCCTATTAATGTGGCGATGGATGTCATGAATCAACTCAAAGCCAATGGAAAAGTCATTCGTGGTTGGTTAGGTATCGCAATTCAGGAAGTGACCAAAGAACTATCCGAATCATTTGGCATGAAAAATACCAACGGTGCGTTAGTCGCGGGTATCGAAAAAGGTGCGCCTGCAGATAAAGGTGGTCTCCAACCAGGTGATGTCATTACTAAATTTGATGGCAAGGTCATTGAATCTTCGTCTGATTTACCAAAAGCTGTGGGGAACACAAAACCGGGTAAAACAGTGGTGGCTGAAGTCTTCAGAAAAGGTAATGTGAAGATGCTTAACTTAACAGTAGGTGAAATGCCGTCTGATCAATCTGAGGTCATTGCCAATAACAAGACGCCTGAAAAAGCCGAAGTGAATCGTCTAGGCTTGGTCTTAAAAGAAGCGCCTCCTCAACAACGTAAAAAAATGAATGGTAAAAAAGGCTTACTCGTTGTCGATGCGCAAGGCTCGGCCGCAGCGGCAGGTATTCGTCGTGGTGATATTATTTTAGCCCTCAATAATAGTGAAGTAGAAAGTGCAGATACTTTTGCGAAAGAAGTTGCGACCATTCCAAATGGTAAGACTGTAGCACTCCTCATTTTACGAAATGATGAAACACTATATGTGCCCGTTAAGATCACGAATGAGCGATAAATTAAGCTAGGCACTAAGGCTTTGTTGTAAAATACAAGCTTTCAATCAAAGGCGCTTAAAGTGTTTTAAGCGCCTTTGTTATTAGGTAACCGAAGGCGTCAATATTCTTGATGGATAACATTAGAAACTTTTCAATCATCGCGCATATCGATCACGGCAAATCGACATTGGCTGATCGTATTATTCAAACCTGTGGTGGTTTATCGGATCGCGAGATGGAAGCGCAAGTATTAGATTCTATGGATCTTGAGCGCGAGCGAGGTATTACCATCAAAGCACAAACAGCAGCCCTTCAATATAAAGCCTTAGACGGCAAAATCTATAATCTTAATCTTATTGACACGCCAGGACATGTCGACTTTACGTATGAAGTCAGCCGTTCATTGGCTGCCTGTGAAGGTGCGCTTTTAGTGGTCGATGCAAGCCAAGGGGTCGAAGCACAAACAGTCGCTAATTGTTATACTGCCATCGATCAAGGGGTAGAAGTCACGCCTGTGTTAAATAAAATTGATTTGCCATCCGCTGATCCTGATCGTGTGATTGAAGAAATTGGTGATGTGATCGGTATTGATGCGACCGATGCGATTCGTTGCTCTGCGAAAACAGGGGAGGGCATTCAAGATGTATTAGAAACGATTGTCTCTAAAGTGCCGCCTCCCAAAGGGGATGCAACGCAACCTTTAAAGGCATTAATCATTGACGCATGGTTTGATAATTATGTGGGTGTCGTGATGTTAGTCCGTGTGGTTGATGGCGTCTTAAAACCTAAAGATAAAATTAAATTGATGGCGACAGGCGATCAATATTTATGTGAGCAAGTGGGCGTCTTCACCCCAAAATCGAGAAGTAAAGAGTCTCTTTCCGCAGGTGAGGTAGGTTTTATCATTGCAGGTATTAAAGAATTAGCGAGTGCCAAAGTAGGTGATACGGTGACGATTGCAGATAAGCCGGCCGCTCAACCTTTAGGTGGTTTTAAAGAAGTAAAACCTCAAGTCTTCGCAGGACTGTATCCTGTCGAATCGAATCAATTCGAAGCATTAAGAACTGCTTTAGAAAAATTAAGTTTAAATGATTCATCGCTACGCTTTGAACCAGAAAATTCAACAGCGTTAGGTTTTGGATTCCGATGTGGTTTCTTAGGTCTTCTTCATATGGATATCGTGCAAGAGCGTTTAGAGCGCGAGTACGATATGGATTTAATTACAACTGCACCGACTGTAGTCTATGAACTTTTAAAAAGAGATGGCGAAGTCACACAAATTGAAAACCCATCTAAATTACCTGACACCTCTCGTATCGAAGAAATAAGAGAGCCTATTATTCTCATTAATTTATTGATGCCGCAAGATTATGTGGGGCCTGTCATGACCCTATGTAATGGTAAACGTGGTATTCAAAAAAATATGCAGTACTTAGGCCGCCAAGTGATGCTGACTTATGAGATGCCATTGAATGAGGTGGTGCTCGATTTCTTTGATCGATTGAAATCGATTTCAAAAGGGTATGCATCGATGGATTATGAATTTTTAGAATTTAGAGCGGCTGATTTAGTGAAGCTTGATATCATGGTGAATGGCGATCGGGTCGATGCGCTCTCTTTAATTGTGCATCGTTCGAATAGTGTTTACCGAGGACGTGAAGTGGCGGCTAAAATGCGTGAATTGATTCCACGACAAATGTTTGATGTAGCCATTCAATCCTCGATTGGGGCTAACATCATTGCGCGCGAGACAGTGAAAGCGATGCGCAAGAACGTGCTCGCTAAATGTTATGGTGGCGATATTACACGTAAGAAGAAATTATTAGAAAAACAAAAAGAGGGTAAGAAGCGCATGAAGCAAGTAGGCAATGTTGAAATTCCTCAAGAAGCGTTCTTAGCTATTTTAAGGGTGGAAGAAAAATGATTTTTGCATTAATTATGGTGATTGTGTTAACAATCACAGGACTTATTTGGCTTTTCGATATTTTTATTTTTAGTAAAAAAAGAGCAGCAAATGCAAAAGAACATATACTTATTGAATATTCAAAAAGTTTTTTTCCGGTTATTTTTCTTGTATTTTTTATTCGCTCATTTATTGCAGAGCCTTTTAAGATTCCATCAGGTTCGATGATGCCAACCCTTTTAGCGGGGGACTTTATTCTTGTGAATAAATTCTCTTATGGTATTCGTGTACCTATTTTAAATCACACGATGATAGAAGTAGGCTTACCAAAACGCGGAGATGTCTTCGTATTTCACTACCCACCCCAACCCTCCATTGATTATATTAAGCGTGTCGTCGGTCTTCCAGGTGATGTGATTGAATACAAAAATAAAACACTTTTTGTGAATGGCAAAAAGATGGAGCAAACGTTTCTCAATAAATATCCTTACACCATGAATGAGATTCATCATATTGAAGCGAAAGAATTTAAAGAAGCTTTAGGCGATGTGAATCACTCGATTCTCATCCATGATTTACCGGGTGACGATTTAAAATTTGAAGTCCCTCAAGGGCATTATTTAGCGTTCGGTGATAATCGAGATAACAGTGCTGATAGCCGTGTCTGGGGATTTGTGCCTGAACGTCATTTGGTAGGCCGTGCTTTTTTTATTTGGTTTAACTTCAGCGAATTTAAACGTATTGGATCTATCATTCGTTAATGGATAAAGAACGCCAAGCTTCATTAAGTAGGATTATTCATTACACATTTAATGATCCTTCTTTTATGATCATGGCACTCACACATCGAAGTTTCTCCGCCCAACACAATGAGCGTTTGGAATTCTTGGGCGACAGCGTTTTAAGTTTTCTTATTGCAAGCGAACTCTATAAAAGATTTCCACGTATTGATGAGGGAGATTTGAGTCGCTTACGTGCACAACTCGTGAAAGAAAGTTCATTGAGTGCTATTGCGACATCGATGGGCTTAGGTGACTTTATTCGATTAGGTGAAGGTGAACTTAAAAGTGCAGGATGGCGACGCCCATCTATTCTCGCAGATACTTTTGAATCCATCATCGGCGCTATCTATTTAGACGGGGGTATTGAACCCACACATCAATTTGTTTCACGTTGCTTTGAAACACAATTAAATCAAATCGATCCTAAGCTAATTCAAAAAGATGCTAAAACATTACTGCAAGAATTATTACAAAGTAAGAAGAGTGATTTGCCAATTTACACGGTAGTTTCAATTGAGGGTGAAGCGCACAGTCAAACTTTTACGATTGAATGCCATATCAAGCAATCAAATATTAAAACGCAAGGGGTTGGAAATAGCCGGCGTATAGCAGAGCAAGAGGCAGCCTCTAGAGCATATCACTTGATGTTGGAGTCTATGTAAGTGAGTGAACATCACATCACACGTTGTGGCACGATCGCGATCGTAGGACGACCGAATGTGGGTAAGTCGACACTGCTTAATTATTTAGTGGGCAGTAAACTCAGTATCACCTCCAAAAAAGCTCAGACCACACGTTATCAATTGTTAGGCATTCAAACAATTGATGACACCCAATTTCTTTTTATAGACACACCCGGATTTCAACTTAAACATTTAAACCTGATGAATAAGGGTTTAAATAAAACAGTCAATCAAGTTTTAAGTGATGTGGATGTGGTTCTCTTTGTGATTGAGTCTCGAGGCATGACAGATGAAGATCAAGCGGTGATGAAATTGATTCCTAAAGATCGACCTACGATTCTCGTCATGAATAAAGTCGATCTCATGAAAGATAAGAATACACTCTTAAAAGAAATGAAAACTTTAAGTGAATCTCATAGCTTTAAAGCGATGATCCCTGTATCGGCTAAAAAAAATAAACACCTCGATCATTTGTTATCGACAGTACGAGATTTTTTGCCTGAACAACCTTTTATATATGGTGAAGATGAAATTACCGATAAAAGTGAACGCTTTTTAGCCTCTGAAATTATTCGTGAAAAAATATTTCGCTTAACGGGACAAGAGGTACCTTATTCCATTGCAGTTGAAATTGAAAAATTTGAAGTCGAAGGTCATTTGCGTCGTATCTTTGCTGCCATCATTGTCGATAAAGAAAGTCAGAAACCGATGCTGATAGGTCGAGACGGTGAAAAGTTAAAACAGATTTCAACGGAATCTAGACAAGATATGGAAGAACTCTTTGGGGGTAAGGTATGGCTTGAGACTTGGGTTAAAGTCAAAAGTGGCTGGTCATCCGATCAGCGTGTTTTAAAGTCATTAGGCCTTTAATTTTTAAATGGCAACGCCAAGTCATCGTCAAGAAAATCAGCGTGTGTATATTTTGCACACCTATCCTTTTAAAGAGACAAGTTTAATCGCAGAAATTTTCTCAGAAAAATTTGGCCGCATTCCAGTCGTCGCTAAAGGAGCGCGTCGTCCGCGATCATCCATTCGCGGTATGCTTCAGTCTTTTCAAGTGCTTCTTGCAAATTGGTCAGGGAAATCTGAACTTAAAAGTTTAAATGGATTGGAATGGTGCGAGAAACTGACTATCTTAGAGGGTGATGCACTGATGTGTGGCTTTTATCTGAATGAATTGATGATTCGTTTATTACCCAGAGACGAACCTCACACCGAACTCTTTCATTTTTATCATGAAACGATTTTAGCCTTAAGTGAGGGTCGAGAGCTCACCATCACCTTAAGACGGTTCGAGTTAAAGCTTTTACAAGCGTTAGGCTATGCCGTCACTTTAGATTACGATGAAGATTCAAACCCGATTATCCCTGATAAAATATACCGTTATGAAGCCGAATACGGCGCATGTGATTTATCGAAGACCGATCGCGGCATTAAAGTTTTAGGTAAAACGCTCCTTGATATGGCACATGACCAATATCTAGATAAAGAGACTCAGCAACAAAGTAAGCAATTGATGCGTTATTTATTAGGTTTTTATTTGGGCGACAAACCCCTTCATTCAAAACAGCTCTTTGTCGACTTACAAGGATAAGACAGATTATGATTAAGCTCGGTATTAATATTGATCACGTCGCAACGCTGAGACAAGCGCGAGGGACGAAGTACCCAAGTGTGGTTGAGGCGGCGCTCCGAGCTGAACAAGCAGGGGCGGATAGCATTACACTTCACCTTCGTGAAGATCGTCGTCATATGCAAGACGAAGACATCTTTGCAATTCGACCACTCCTTCAAACAAAAATGAATTTAGAGTTAGCTGCGACTGATGAAATGATTGCGATTGCATCTCGCGTTAAACCGCAAGATGTATGTATTGTTCCTGAAAGACGTGAAGAGCGAACCACCGAAGGTGGCTTAAATATTAAAGAGACCTATGATCATCTATACCGTGCAACACAAACATTAGGAGAGCAAGGGTGTCGCGTTTCTCTTTTTATTGCACCCGATTTAAAAGACATTGATCTCGCAAAAAAAATGGGCGCACCCGTGGTTGAAATTCATACAGGTAGTTATGCGGATGCTGAAGATGAAGTCACTAAACAAAAAGAATTAAAACGTGTTCAAGATGCGGCTAAGCATGCCTTATCTTTAGGTCTTGTCGTGAATGCAGGCCATGGCCTTCATTATCATAATGTGAATTTAATCGC
>DATCVG010000023.1:0-15433 GCA_036567085.1 Candidatus Methylopumilus sp. | reverse complement strand
CCACACCATTTTTTCTACTTCTTCACTGATGCTAGAACCTAATGCTGAGTTACCGATGTTGGCATTAATTTTGACTAAGAAATTTCGGCCAATAA
The DNA here is from genome assembly GCA_036567085.1 of Candidatus Methylopumilus sp. Taxonomy (GTDB): domain Bacteria; phylum Pseudomonadota; class Gammaproteobacteria; order Burkholderiales; family Methylophilaceae; genus Methylopumilus. The sequence goes on along the minus strand of DATCVG010000023.1, from coordinate 15,338 downwards.
TCATCGGCTCTGTTTCAGGATGATTAATGTTGGCAGGAATAATCGCTCGACCACGTGCCACTTCATCTCTTACAAATTCTGGTGTGATAAGTTTAGGAATGGCTGCATTAAAGTCATGGCCTGGATGTTGTGTTTGTAAAAATGCAGACATACCCTCACGTCTTTGATTTTCACGAATAGCAATGTATTCCATCTCAGGCGTCACAATACCTTGTTTTGCATAATGCATTTGCGAAACATTTTTACCTGCTCTAGCTCGACGTGGTTTTCGAAGAAGATTAAAACGCATTTTAGTGAGCTCAGGATTTGTCTTGCGCTCATGCCCGTATAGGGAAGTTGGACCGTCTAAAAATTCAGTGTCATTTCTTTCATCAATCCATTTAGATCGTAATGACGGAAGACCATTACGAATATCAATTTGATAGTCAGGATCGGTATAAAGGCCTGAAGTGTCATAGACCATCATAGGTGGATTTTTTTCAGCACCAAAAGATGAAGGTGTGTCAGATAAAGAGATTTCTCTAAAGGGTACTTTTAAATCTGGACGTGACCCTGTCACATAGACTTTTCTTGATTTTGCAAAAGGTTTGAGCGCTTCAGGATCGAGCGAGGCTGTTTCATTTAAAAATTGATCGATATTTTTTTGTAATTGTTTATCGGTCGCGTTCATGAGTTACTCCTTAAATTTTTTTGTCATACCGTAAGGAGTCTTTTTGTGGACTGCATTCCCTACGGCGGTATTACCCGCATCAGGTTCAAAGGGTTTTTCTCACCACCTTAAAGATGGACCCCTAGCACTCCATAAAATTACGCGAAACCCCCATGAAATGCAAGTTAGATTTATATTTAATGAGAATCAAAACTGTGAACTTTTCTTTGGTTATAATGTGCAGATGACAATGAATACCATCGAACAACATCGTTTTAACATGATTGAGCAGCAAATCCGTACTTGGGAAGTCTTAGATCCAGAAGTACTTAATCTCCTTCATCAAGTGCCGCGCGAAAAATTTGTACCGAGCGCATACCAAGGTGTCGCTTTTGCAGATACAGAAATTCCTCTGCATGACGGTGTACATATGTTGGCTCCAAAATTAGAAGCAAGACTTATTCAATCTTTATCACTTCAAAAAAAAGACCATGTATTAGTTGTGGGTTCTGGCAGTGGTTATCTTACAGCGCTTGCTGCAAGCTTAGTTAAAACTGTGGTATCGGTTGATATCAATCCTTATTTTACAAAACTCGCTAAACAAAATTGTCAAAAGTTAAAAATTAACAATATTACATTTGTGACAGGGGATGGCGCATTAGGCTGGTTAAAAAATCAACCTTATGATGCAATCCTTTTTGCAGGCTCTTTGCCTCAATTGCCAGAAACTATTCGACATCAATTAAATATGAATGGAAGATTGATAGCTATTCTAGGTGAAGCTCCTTCGATGCAGGCTATGTTAATTACAAAAACAAGCAACAAAGATTTTGAGGAAGAAATTTTATTTGAAACGGTAGTACCTCCCTTGCTCGTGAAACATGAAAATACATTTGTGTTTTAGTGATTATGATCAATGATCAATTTTTAAGTCAGATCATCTTCATTGATATCCAAGACAAGCTTGTGGATGTCATGCCTAAAAGTGAAATTAAAAAAGTCATCAACGCATCAGGCATTCTTATTCAAGCTGCAAAAATTTTAGAAGTGCCTTGTCTTTATACTGAGCAATATTCCAAAGGCTTGGGTTCCACAGTGAAAGAATTAAAATCGTTATTCTCCAATGCACCAATTGAGAAAAAAGTATTCTCATGCCTTGATGAACCTAATTTTAAAAGTCATTTAATTAAATCAAGATCACAAATTATTTTATGTGGATTAGAAACACACATTTGTATTTTACAAACTGCATTAGCTTTGAAAGCTTCGGGAAAAGAAGTTTTTGTGGTGGAAGATGCAACACTTTCAAGATCGAATTTAAATCATCAAAATGCGATTCATCGATTAAGATCTGAAGGTGTGGTGATTACAAATGTAGAATCAGTCGTATTTGAGTGGTTACGAGTCGCTGAAGGCGATCACTTTAAAGCGGTAGTTAAACTTATCAAGTCCTAGGTTTAATTTTATTTAACATCTTTAATGTCGCACCTTGATGTCCTCGTATCATCTCAATACAAGCTTTTTTCATTTTTAATTGAGAAGACGATTTAAGCATCTCAGGCAATACTTTTTTTAATTGATCTAATGTTTGAATTCTAATGCCCGCGCCTAATCGGATTGCTTCATTTGATACATTATGAAAGTTATATGTATGAGGACCTAAAATGACAGGGACTTTCATTGCCATCGATTCAATAAGATTTTGCCCGCCATAAGAGAGTATTGTGCCACCCATTAGTGCGATATTCGCCAAGCTGTAATAACTATACATCTCACCCATAGAGTCACCTAAAATAAATTGATAAGATCTTGTAGTTATTTTTGTATCACTTCGTTTGATAAAAGAAACATGATATTTTTTTAACATCCACTCAACTTCCTTAAAACGTTGCGGATGGCGTGGTACAAAAATCGTGATGAGATTTTTGATTTGAAGTTTTAATAAACTTTGTAAAATCATTTCTTCTTCATCTTGTCTTGAACTTGCAATCAAAAGTATGGATTGATTTTTTAAGCGCAAATGTTTTTTAAGTGCTGCACTTTTTATGTTTATATCACGAGGTGGTTCAACATCAAATTTTAAATTACCCATCACTTCAACGCCACTTGCACCAAGAGACTCAAAGCGCTTTGCATCATTCGTGGTTTGCGCTAATACACCTTTCAATTCTTGTAAGGATGGTTTGATAAGTAGCAAAATCTTTTTATAAAGTTGAAATGATTTTTCAGATAAACGGGCATTCACTAAATAAAGAGGAATAAATTTTTTATGTGCTTGATGAATTAAATTAAACCAAAGCTCTGTTTCAAGTAAGAAACCTAATTCGGGTTTAAATGTGTTTAAAAATCTTTGGGTGGCATCCACTGTATCAAAAGGAAGATAGATACGTGTGACGCGAACATTTTTAATGTCTATCGATGTTGCACGTCCTGTAGGTGTGCCGTGCGTAATCAGTAAATGATGATGCGGATATTTTTTTAAAAAAAGTTTGATGAATGGAATCGCAGCTTTGGTTTCGCCCACAGAAACAGCATGAATCCAAAGCGTTTTTCGTTTACTCCAGATTTTTTTTGTAGAAGCGCTATAAAAACCATAGCGTTCACTCCAATGTTTTAAGTAGTCAGGCTGCTTAAAACTCCTATAAATCAGCTTAATTAGGGTGAACGGGAGAATAAAATAGACTAAAAGACTATAAAAAAAGCGAATCATGTGGATATTTTCGCATAAACCATCTTGATGAACTTGTGTTTAATTTATTTTTCAAGAAAGGTCTTGCTTAAGTTTTAAAAATTTACCCCAGAAAATAGGGGTTAACTTTTGCTCTAAATTTGTGCATATATTTCAATTGACGGACTACTAGACCATGGATAATATGTTCACAAAACTACTATATCTTGTGGTTTTAAGCAAAAATACCATCTAGCAGTTAATTTAGTAATAAAACATATAAAAAAGAATAATTCAGGGGAAATCCATGCTCAAAGCTGTTCGTCCAAAATCCACATTAAGTGACCATCAAGACCACGAAATAAAGATTCAAGATGTTTCACTCGATATCTGGGACAAAAAGTATCGTTTGAAGTCAAAACAGGGCGAGCACGTTGATAAAGATATTGATGATTCCTTTATGCGTGTAGCAAGAGCTTTAGCAGATGTTGAAATTCCAGCCAAAAGAGAAGAGTGGTATGAAAAATTCCTTTGGGCATTAAGACGCGGAGCTATTCCAGCGGGCCGTATTACTTCTAATGCAGGTGCCCTAGAACATAAGCCAGCTACTTCTACGATTAACTGCACAGTATCCGGTATTGTTGAAGATAGTATGTCTGGCATTTTAGATAAAGTGCATGAAGCAGGCCTTACTTTAAAAGCAGGTTGTGGTATTGGCTATGAATTTTCAACCTTAAGACCAAAAGGTGCTTTTGTCGCAGGTGCGGGTGCTTATACAAGTGGCCCACTTTCATTTATGGATATCTACGACAAGATGTGTTTCACCGTATCATCAGCGGGCGGTCGTCGAGGTGCTCAAATGGCAACCTTTGATATTGCCCATCCTGATGTAACTGACTTTATAAAAGCGAAACGTGAAAACGGCCGACTTCGTCAATTTAATCTTTCATGCTTAATCACCAAAGAGTTTATGGAAGCAGTTAAAGCTGATAGCGATTGGAAAGTAGCATTCCCTGTCACCGAAAAGGAATCGATCGTTGATGGTTTAAATGTGAACGACGAAAGCCAAGTCGTATGGAGAGAGTGGCCTGTCAAAGGTAAATACCTCACTAAGACTGAAGGTATTGATGCGGGTAAAGTGGCATGCCGTGTTTACAAAACGATTAAAGCAAGACGTTTGTGGGACATTATTATGTCATCGACTTACGATTTTGCTGAGCCTGGTTTTATTTTGATCGATCGTGTGAATGAAATGAATAATAATTGGTTTTGCGAAAACATTCGTGCAACTAACCCGTGTGGTGAGCAACCACTACCTCCTTACGGTGCTTGTTTATTAGGTTCTGTGAACCTCACCAAATTTGTGAAGAAACCTTTCACTGACGAAGCGTTTTTTGATTGGGCTGAATATAAAGAAGTGATTGCAATCTTTACACGTATGTTAGATAACGTGGTTGAAATTAATGGCTTACCGCTCGAAGAGCAACGTAAAGAAATTATACGTAAGCGCCGTCACGGCATGGGTTACTTAGGTTTAGGTTCTTCACTCACGATGCTTAAGATGAAATACGGTGATGAAGACTCACTTAAATTCACTGAAGAAGTAAGTCGCATTTTAGCTGAGGTGGGTTGGGAAACAGGTATTGATTTAGCGGAAGAAAAAGGTGCAGCACCGATCATGGAAGAAGAATTTGTGGTGACCGCTGATATGTTAGCAAAACGTCCTGAGATGGCAGCCGACGGTATTAAAGTAGGCGCTAAAGTGAAAGGTAAAGTTTTGCTCGGTAAATATAGCCGTTACATGCAGCAATTCCCTGAAGGCTTACGTAATAAGATTGCAAAAAAAGGTGTACGTTTTACACACCATAGTTCCATTGCACCGACAGGTACAATTTCATTATCACTTGCGAATAATGCAAGTAATGGGATTGAGCCTTCTTTTGCACATCATTACAGCCGTAACGTGATTCGTGAAGGTAAGAAATCAAAAGAAAAAGTAGATGTATATTCGTATGAATTACTAGCCTATCGTGAATTAATTAATCCAAAAGCGATGCCATTTTCAGAAAATGAAGATGAAAAATTACCGGATTACTTTTTAGATTCCTCAACAATTCAAGCAAAAGCACACGTAGACATTCAAGCGGCTTCACAAAAGTGGATTGATAGTTCAATTTCTAAAACGATCAATGTGCCAACGGATTACGATTACGAAGATTTTAAAAATATTTATTTATATGCATACGACAAAGGTCTTAAGGGTTGTACGACATTTAGATTTAACCCAGAGGCTTTCCAAGGTGTGTTGGTCACAGAAAAAGATTTAGAGAACACGACTTATAAATTTACTTTAGATGATGGCTCTCAAGTTGAAGTGAAGGGTAACGAAGAAATTGAATATGATGGTGAAACCCATTCAGCAGCTAATCTTTATGACGCCCTCAAAGAAGGTTATTACGGTAAGTTCTAATAGAAGATATTAAAGGAAAATAATGGCAATTAAAATTGAAAAAAAGATCGTAGGTTACAGCGTTGTTTCTGAAGAAGATAAAGCGAATGCTTTAACTCAAAAAGAAAATCAAAACATTGTACAACTAGGTGAACCCTTAGGCCGCCCTGAAAAAATTACAGGTTCTACTTATAAAGTAAAAACACCTGTCACTGAGCATGCACTTTATATCACGATCAATGACATCATCATGAACGAAGGCACACCACAAGAGCACCGTCGCCCGTTTGAGATTTTTATTAATTCAAAAAATATGGATCACTTTCAATGGATCGTAGGTTTGACTCGTGTCATGTCTGCAGTATTCAGAAAAGGTGGTGATGTGACATTCTTAGTGGAAGAGCTTCACAGTGTATTTGATCCTAATGGCGGCTACTTTAAAAAAGGTGGCAAGTATGTACCAAGTTTAGTGGCTGAAATTGGTGAAGTGGTTGAGCAACATTTAATCGATATTGGTATGCTTAAAAAAGCATTGCCTGACGAACATCAAAAAAAATTGATGGAAGAAAAACGTGCAGAATACATGGAAAAACATGCTGAAGAAATGGACAGCACGGGATATCCAAAAGGCTCACAACTTTGTAGCAAATGCCAAACCAAAGCAGTCATCATGATGGACGGATGCCTTACATGCTTAAGTTGTGGCGATAGTAAATGTGGCTAACAATTTATCTTTAAGGAACTAAGCCCCAGAGTTCCTTATCTATGCATGACATTCACTTAAAGGCCTAGTCAGTCATGTGTCGATTATTAACTTTTCTTTTCATCTTATTTTCTCAGATTGTTTTTGCAACGCCTTCGGACGAGGCAACTTTTGCCGTATCACCTTCTGTCGTGAAAGTTCATGTCATCGATTCAAAAGGTAATCATGGTGTCGGCTCCGGTATTGTCGTAGCTGATAATCAAGTCGCCACCAATTGTCATGTCGTGGCAAATGCACGGGGTGTGCAAATTGGTAAATTAGGTGAAGCATTTTCCCCTATTAGCATGAAAGCAGACTGGCGACATGACTTATGTATTCTTCAATTTAAATTTTTAGATGTGAAACCGATTACTTTGGGCGACACAAAAAAACTCAACTATGAACAATCAGTTTTTTCCAAAAGTTTTGGAGGGAATGCTGTTAAGCCCATCATTTCCTTCGGGCAGATTAAAGCATTGTATGCATTGGATAATGAAAATATTATTCAATCCTCTGCAGGATTTGCGATGGGGGCATCGGGTGGGGGACTGTTTGATGATGAGGGCCGCCTCATCGGACTCACTACTTTTAAAAGCCCTGGTCGTTATGCTTACTACTATAGTATTCCTGTCGAGTGGATCAAACATTTATTGAGCCAAGGAAAAGATATACAGTTGACCGCCCAAACGGAATTGCCATTTTGGGATGCTCCTTTTGAAAAACGACCTTATTTTATGCAAGCCTATGATGCGGTGCGCGAAGCTCAATGGGATCGTTTGAAAGAAATCGCAGCACTTTGGGTTAAAAATGAGCCGCAATCGATTGAGGCACTTTTTTCTGATGCAATTGCGCGTTTTGAATTAAAAGATTATGAGACAGCTAAAAAAGTTTTGAACGAAGTCGTTAAAAAAAATCCACGTCACGCACAAGCGCAGCTTTATTTGTTAAAGTTAGCAAAACTGAATCATGATACAAATCAAGCTCAGGCCATTGAAACATTGTTAAGTCAATTAGATGAATCCTTATTGAAAGAAGCTCAATGAAGCAAAGTTTTAAAAAATTGATACTACTAAGTATGCTATTTTTCATTTCGAGTTGTGGCAGCATGAAAATCCCTGAAGTGAGTATCCCGATGTTGAATGGCGAGTATCGTGAACAATCGATTGCGCCGAAAGATGCTTTCTTATATCAATGTGAAAAAAATAAAAATTTTTATGTGAAGTCGCTTGAAGGTGGTAAAGAGATGTGGCTTATTTTGCCAAATCGTGAATTTGGCTTAAAACAAATAGCGACTTTAAAAAATACTTATAACAATGAGAGTACAACATTAGAAATCAATGACCCAGAAACTTATATTAAAGAAGGGGATGTTTTAACTTATCAAAAATGTCGCCTACAAAAATTAAAATAGAGTCTTGCGCTTCTTAAAAACGAAGCGTACATTAAAGCTTCATACCATTTGATTTTTTAAGGGAGAGTCTTATGGATAATAAGTATGGTTTAGGCAGCACCAAAGTATCTTCAGAAATTCATGATCGCCATCATAAAGATATGGCTTGCTTTAAATGTCATGCCACTCATTTGCAATATTGTCCCACCATGGAAGATCATCAGTGTGTCGATTGTGGCGAATGGCAAAATGATGCTCCTTTAAATTATTCCACAGGCCGTAGTTCAGAATACTAAATTTCACTTTAAACTCGCTTCGAATCAAGTAAAATAAGGCTTTCCGTGTTTATATTAACCCCTTATTTATAGGATGAAGCATGTTAATTCAGTCAGAATTTGTTGATTTAAATACCCCTACAGGCATTATGCGCACTTATGTGCATAAGCCTGTGACAGCTAAAAAAACACCTGCAATTCTTTTTTACTCAGAAATTTTTCAGCAAACAGGCCCCATTGAGCGTGCAGCTAAAATTATCGCCGGTCATGGATTCACTGTTTTGGTACCTGAAGTATTTCATGAGTTAAATCCGATCGGAACCGTGCTCGCTTATGACGATGCAGGGCGTGATAAAGGCAATGCAGATAAGTCAGCAAAAGATATCGAAGGTTATGACACAGATAATCAAGCCATGATTGCATGGGTCAAAAAGCAACCATGGTTTTCAGGTCATATGGGTGCAATGGGATTTTGTATTGGTGGACACTTAGCTTTTAGAGCGGCCCTCCAACCTGAAATTGAAGCAACTGCTTGTTTTTATGCAACAGATTTACATACGACTATCATTCCAAATAAACCCAATCAACATTCGATGGAGCGCTTAAAAGAGATCAATGGTGAGCTTCTTATGATTTGGGGTAAGCAGGATAACCATATCCCAGATGCAGGTCGCAAAACGGTGTATGAAAAAATGCTTGATGCAAAACTCGCATTTACGTGGCACGAGTTTAATGGCCAGCATGCCTTTATGCGTGATGAGGGTGAGCGTTACGATCCCGAGTTAGCGTTTTTGGGTTACGAACTCGCGCTCAAGCTGTTTCAACGCAAGCTTACTTAAACGCAATCTGAGATTGATTCAAGCCAACGTCTGCGACGAATATTTTCTTTTTCTAATTCGCTAAATTGAGCTGGAGCCTCTTGATATTCTGGAGGGAGAGCCTCAACTATCTCACCGTTGCCTTTTGGCAAAGCCTTCGTAGAATCTGTATTATAATTTTGCATATAAAGTTTCCTTTTGGGATTAAACAAACATTTTGTGAAATTGTGTTTCACGTATTTAAGACGTTTAATTTGAATAAAAATTCAATATTCATTAAAAAATTTACAACTATGCAACTTAGAATCAACGGTAATATAAAATCTTTTGATGACAGTACGATGACAGTCGAAGGTTTAGTTGCAAAACTTAATCTCTTAGGTAAACGCATTGCCATAGAAAAAAACGGCATGATTATTTCAAAATCTGAATTTCAAAACATCACACTTCAAGATGGTGACCAATTAGAAATTGTGGGTGCGGTAGGTGGTGGTTAGATGACACAAAACAAAGATCAACTTCTTATTGCAGGAAAACCCTACCAATCAAGGTTGTTAGTAGGTACTGGTAAATATAAAGACTTTGAACAAACAAGACTCGCAATTGATGCGAGTGGTGCTGAAATTATTACGGTGGCGATTCGCCGCACTAACATTGGTCAAAATGAGGGAGAGCCCTCGCTATTAGATTTTGTACCGCCTAGTCGTTTTACTTATTTGCCTAATACAGCAGGATGTTATTCAGCCGATGATGCGGTGCGTACACTCCGTTTAGCGCGTGAATTATTAGATGGCCATAAGCTCGTAAAATTAGAAGTATTGGGAGACCCCAAAACACTTTATCCTAATGTGATTGAAACTTTAAAAGCTGCCGAAGTTTTAATAAAAGAAGGATTTGATGTGATGGTGTACACATCGGATGATCCGATTGTGGCGAAAGAACTAGAAAATATTGGCTGCTGTGCCATTATGCCCCTAGCCTCTCTTATTGGTTCAGGTATGGGTATTTTAAATCCGTGGAATTTACAAATTATTATCGAGCATGCAAAAGTTCCTGTGCTAGTGGATGCAGGCGTAGGAACCGCATCTGATGCTGCGATTGCCATGGAATTAGGTTGCGAAGGTGTGCTTATGAATACGGCGATTGCAAGTGCTCATGATCCAATCATGATGGCGAGTGCCATGAAAAAAGCGATTGAAGCAGGACGTGAAGCATTTTTAGCTGGACGAATGACTAAAAAATTATATTCAGCATCACCGAGCTCTCCCACACAAGGTATGATTTCCTAACTTTATGGGATCCACAAAATTACATGCGATTCGTATCAGTGTGGAAACTCAATTTATAGATGAAAAATCAAGTGTTGAACATAATCGTTATTTTTTTAGTTACACAGTGACCATCAGTAATGATGGGTTGATACCTGCACAGCTTGTGAGTCGTCATTGGATTATTACCGATGCGAATGAAGAATCTTTCGAAGTAAAGGGTTTAGGTGTGGTCGGTGAACAACCACTTATTCAACCGCATGAATCTTATACGTATACAAGTGGTACTGAAATCAATACCCCTGTAGGTTCGATGCATGGCACCTATCAAATGGTTACTGAGGATGGGACATCATTCGATGCAGAAATTCCTCTATTTATTTTATCCATGCCAAGGACGCTTCACTAAATGAAACGTTTTATTTTATTGTTACTTACTTTATTCCTTGTCTCATGTGCAGAGGTAGCACAAAAGGCAGATAAAACATCGAACGCAAAATCAAATTGCGATTGTCCAAAAATTAAAACTGAAAAAGAAGATCTCGCAAAAATTCCGGATTATGGCCTTTTAAAAAAATCAGATTGGAGTGCGATTGAATCCTCATTTGAAAGTGACCATGTACTCCTAACTTGGACAGCATGGCTTAGAAGTTGCTCTGTTTTAAAACAAAAAGATGCTTGGAAAAAAGTCTGCGATCTTGCAGAGGATATGAAAGAACCTAGTGATGAAAATATTAAAAATTATTTTAAAAAATATTTTAATCTCTATAGCGCTACTAATATGGATGGCTCAGATACTGGCACAATTACCGGATACTACCAACCCATCTTGAAGGGTAGCAAGGTTAAAACATCACATTACAAAGTCCCACTCTACACAACACCTAAAGATTTGATCACGGTCGATTTAAGTGAAGTCTACCCAGAATTAAAAGCAAAACGCTTACGTGGTAAATTAGCAGGAAATAAATTAATACCTTATTTATCAAGAGCTGAGATTGATGGACAAGGCTCACCTTTGGCGGGCAATGAAATTGTATGGGTCGAAGATCCAGTCGAAGCTTTCTTTTTAGAGATTCAAGGATCCGGGATTATTCAGTTAGATAATGGGGAGGCCATGCAAATTGGATATGCCGATCAGAATGGTTATCCGTTCAAAGCGATTGGTTCTACTTTGGTTCAAAAGAAAGAGATCACTCTGGCTGAAGCCTCAATGGAAGGCATTAAAAACTGGGCTCGAAAAAATATTACTAAGTTACGAGAGTTTTTAAATATGAATGCGAGCTATGTCTTCTTTAGAAAACTACCTAACGATTTACCAGGTCCGATTGGTGCCTTAGGTGTGTCGATTGAAGCTGAGCGAAGTGTCGCGATTGATCCAAAATTTATTCCTTTAGGCGCCCCTATTTTCCTATCAACGACACAACCAAATACGAGTGAGCCACTCGAACGACTGATGGTAGCTCAAGATACAGGAGGTGCTATCCGGGGCGGTGTGCGTGCTGACTTTTATTGGGGAAGTGGCGATGAGGCAGGACGTAAAGCAGGATCTATGAAGCAACAAGGTAAGATCTGGATTCTTTTGCCTAGGGATTATGTATTCCCAAAAGCCACCCAAGAATTTGTGATGAAACGAAATCCTATTGAGGAAGCTTCTAAATAAAAAAAGGAAGCTAAAAAAGCTTCCTTTTTTAAGTAACTTTAAATAATAAACAATTACTTGTTCATTACGTACATAGTTACTTCAAAGCCAAAACGCATTTCTGTAGCTGCTGGAGTTGTCCACATAGTATTTCTCCTTAAAAGGGTTAATCAACTGCATTCCAAGATGCATTGGAAGCACTATATTACGGCCACACGCATAACACACGGAACAAGTGATGAATTAGACCTCATGATTTTCATGATAGGGCCATGATATTAGTGACATTAAGACCCAAGACTTTGGGCGTATCAATAAAGATAATGGGATCCATAGATCGCCACACAAGGTAGATAGGGGTATCTGTAATTTTAAATTGTGTGAGATCGATTATATCTCCATGGCTGTCATAGATTTTAGCGGCATAGATATCCTCAATATGGTAAAAATCCTCTGGATTTAATGTTTTATCATCTCGTGCCCAAATGGCGTGCATTTGTTCTTTATCATTTTTAAAGTGATGGATTTCAAAGGGCGTATCATTAAATAAAGCGCCCATATAAGTCATGCCTTCCATACGATCAACCAGAAACAAAACGCCTTCAGCATTTCGATAAGGTAGATAAAGTTTAGTCAGGCGCCCACAAGCAATGAGCAAAGAAATTGCGCGAAGAGTATATGACGTAATCTCATGACGTTTTAACTCAATGGCACCATAAATAGTTTTGATGTTAAAGCTTTCAGCGATTCTTTGGATAAGCGCTAATTTTTTAATGAGATTGAATTTAAAAAATTTACCTAATTTGGGAATCAAGAAATTCGAATAAACGAGTTCAGGCTCTTTATCCATTTCATTAGTTAAATTAATCGTATGAATGTCAGGGAGCTGATATTTGTCTTTTAAAAGCTTGAATACCATGTCATTAAAGAATGGGCTAAATGAGGGAATAGAAGGCCCTGCTACTTTAATTTTTTTAAGTCTTGCTATGTTAAAAGTCGTGGCCCAGATATTTAAAAATGTATGAAGTGCTTCTTGACCAAAACTTGTCATCTCAATTTCAATGGATGCAATATGTTTTTGATAGCCCAGCAATGTGAGATCTAAAAGTTCTCGCCATTGAAGATAAATATCTTCTTGGTCGACGAGAACTAATTTCAGATTAAATTTAATATCGTGACCGATTAAATCATCCATAAAAGTAGGGCTAAATTCACCGATACGATTTGATGGAATAAGCAGCGTGACATCTTGAATTTTATGCTGGCGACACATCTCAACGACACCTATGGGATCCTCAATTAAATCTTCGATGGTCAGGCTTAATCCAAAAAAATGATTGGGAATTTTATGATTCTTCGGAGGAATGTGTCCGTCATTGAAAAAAAGCTTGTGGCTTAAGATGAGTGATAAAGCATTCTTAAGAAATGCGCGATTGAAAAAAGAAAATTTTTTAAACATGAGCCCTATTATAACTTTAAGCATATTCATTTTATGCATAAAAAAAGGGCGCTTAAAAAGCGCCCTTGAGAAGTCACTACTTTCAGGATATTTTATTTGTAATATGCCTGTTCGCCGTGTTCAGAGATATCTAAACCTTCACGCTCAGCATCTGGTTTCACACGTAAACCAATCGTCATATCGATTAGTTTTAACGCAATATAAGATACAGTTGCTGATACCACAATCGCTGTACCGACTGCCCAGAGTTGAGACATGACTTGCGTATGCACATCAAACTCACCTACTTTATTTGCTACATAATCGTAAACGCCTGTCCCACCTAAAGCAGGGTTTACGAATATACCGGTCATAATTGCACCGAAGATACCACCTATACCGTGTACACCAAATACATCAAGTGTATCGTCGTAACCAAAAGCTTTTTTAACTTTAGACACGAAGAATAAGCAGATAGGAGAAACACCTGCACCAATCACAAGTGCACCTATTGGACCCACGAATCCACATGCTGGAGTAATCGCTACTAGTCCTGCGACCGCGCCTGAAGCTGCGCCTAACATAGATGGTTTTGATTTTAAGACCCATTCAAAAGCAATCCAAGAAAGCGTTGCAGCAGCCGTAGCGAGCATTGTGTTCACAAACGCTAATGCTGCTAAGCCTGTAGCTTCAAGATTTGAACCTGCATTAAAACCAAACCAGCCCACCCATAGTAATGAAGCGCCTACCATGGTTAATGTAAGACTATGCGGAGGCATCGCTTCCTTGCCATAACCAATTCTCTTACCCACCATAATGGCTGCAACAAGGGCTGCGATACCCGCATTAATATGAACCACTGTGCCCCCTGCAAAATCGAGTGCACCTTTCGCCCATAACCAGCCAGCATTACCAATCACTGTTTCTAATGACTTAGCATCAGTGATGGCATCTGGACCGTCCCAATACCATACCATGTGGGCCATAGGTAAGTATGCAAATGTAAACCAGATGATTAAGAATAAAAGTACTGCTGAAAATTTCATACGTTCAGCAAATGCACCAATAATCAAAGCAGGTGTAATCGCTGCGAAAGTTAATTGGAAAGCTACAAAGATGAATTCAGGAATCACAACACCTTTGCTAAAAGTAGCACCTACAGAGTCTGGAGTAATGCCACTTAAAAATAATTTACTGAAGCCACCATAAAATGGCGTGCCACCCGTAAATGCAACGCTATATCCGTAGATTGCCCATAAAACACCCATGAGTGAAAATACAACGAAGGTTTGCATGAGGACAGACAACATATTTTTTGATCTGACCAATCCGCCATAGAACAGGGCTAAACCTGGAATCACCATTAAGGTCACCATAATGGTAGCGACAATCATCCATGCAGTGTCACCCTTATTTGGCGTGGGTGCAGGAGGTTCATCTTTTGCCTCAGCAGGCTTTTCAGCGGGGGTAGCATCTGCAACTAAAGTTACAGCACTACTCGCTTTTACTGAGGTTGCTTCATCAGCAAAACTTATACTTGTCATTCCTAAAAAGTTTAGGCACAAGAAGCTAATTAATGCGAAAGTTGATAATAATTTTTTCATAATTTGATCCTCTGATTAAAGAGCGTCCTCCCCAGTTTCACCAGTTCTTATTCGATAAACTTCCTCGAGTTCCATCACAAAAATTTTGCCATCACCGATTTTGCCCGTGAGCGCTGATTTTTGAATGGCCTCCACTGCACGTTTGAGTAATTTATTTGGAATGGCTGCCTCGATTTTGACCTTAGGTAAAAAATCGATGACATATTCAGCGCCTCGGTAAAGTTCCGTATGGCCTTTTTGACGACCAAAACCTTTGACCTCCGTCACAGTAATACCTTGAACGCCAATACCGGATAGCGCTTCACGAACTTCATCGAGCTTAAACGGCTTGATGATTGCTGTTATAAACTTCATGTATACCTCCTAGATAGACATCAATAAAGGCGGGTTTTCAC
>DATCVG010000022.1:0-22719 GCA_036567085.1 Candidatus Methylopumilus sp. | reverse complement strand
TGGTGATGCCAGGTGACAACGTGTCAATTACAGTAACACTCATTGCACCAATTGCGATGGAAGAAGGTTTACGCTTTGCGATTCGTGAAGGTGGTCGCACAGTAGGTGCTGGTGTTGTTGCTAAGGTGATTGAATAGTTTTTTAAAAATTAATACCGCAAGGTATTCGCTCTTTGGAAAGGTAGTAAAAAATGCAAAGTCAGAAAATTCGTATACGTTTGAAAGCGTTTGATTATCGTTTAATCGATCAATCAGCTCAAGAAATCGTTGAAACCGCAAAAAGAACAGGTGCTGTTGTCAAAGGACCTGTCCCACTACCTACTCGAATTGAAAGATTCGATATTTTAAGATCGCCACATGTGAATAAGACATCACGCGATCAATTTGAAATAAGAACTCATCAAAGATTGATGGATATCTTAGATCCTACAGATAAAACAGTGGATGCTTTAATGAAGCTGGATTTAGCTGCTGGGGTTGATGTAGAAATTAAGTTGTAAAAGTTTAAAGCGTTAGGTATAATTTCGCGCTCTTTGTAGAAATCGGTCAATTGTAATCGGTTTCGTTTAATAATAATAATTTAAGGATACGATCATGAGCTTAGCGCTTATTGGTCGCAAGGTTGGTATGACAAGGGTGTTTACAGAGGATGGCACTAGCATTCCTGTAACAGTACTTGAAGTTTTACCTAACCGCGTGACACAGATCAAAACAATCGCTACGGATGGCTATACTAGCCTCCAATTAGCCTATGGTGCGACAAAAGCTACCAAGCTTGATAAAGCACTTACAGGACATTACGCTAAAGCAGGTGTAACAGCAGGTACTGGATTACACGAAACTGCAATCAAAGAAGAAGATGTAGCGAATTTCCCTTTAGGTACGAATATCACAGTAGAAAACTTCAAAGAAGGCCAGCTTGTTGATGTCACAGGTACATCAATTGGTAAAGGCTATGCTGGTGTAATTAAAAGATATCACTTCAGCTCAAATCGTGCATCTCATGGTAACTCAAGATCACACAATGTTCCAGGTTCAATCGGTATGGCTCAAGATCCAGGTCGAGTTTTCCCAGGTAAGCGCATGTCTGGTCATTTAGGTGCTGTGAAAGTAACAACACAGAATTTAGAAATCGTTCGTGTAGATGCTACAAAAAATTTAATCCTCATTAAAGGAGCAGTTCCAGGCTCTAAAGGCGGCGATGTTTTAGTTCGTGCAGCTGTGAAAGTGAGCAAATAATGGAATTAAAATTACTCGATAAAAACGGAAAAGCTGCCAAGAAAAGCGTTACAGTGTCTGACGCATTATTTGGCCGTGAATTCAATGAGGCTCTTGTTCATCAGTTAGTTGTGGCATACATGGCTAATGCACGCGTTGCAACACGCTCACAAAAAACAAGAGGCACTGTAAAACATAGTACTCGCAAACCTTACGCACAAAAAGGTACAGGTAATGCACGTTCTGGTATGACTTCAAGCCCTATATGGCGGGGAGGTGGTAGAACATTCCCAAATTCACCTGATGAAAATTTCTCTCACAAAATGAATCGAAAAGCATACCGCGTGGGTATGAGATCTATTTTGTCTGAATTAGTAAGACAGGAGAGATTAAGTATTGTTGAGGAATTTAAAGTAGAGACACCAAAAACAAAACAACTCGTCGATAAAATCAAAGATATGGGATACACACAAGGTGTTTTAGTTTTAACGGATGCTTTTGATGAAAATTTATATTTATCATCAAGAAATTTAACTAACGTAATGGTTGTAGAAGCGCAATATGCTGACCCAGTAAGTTTAGTTCAGTTTCCAAATGTAGTAGCTACAGCTGGTGCACTTAAAAAACTTGAGGAGATGCTAGCGTGAGTCAAATAGTCCATACACAAGATCGTATTATTCAAGTTATTTTAGCGCCACAAATTACTGAGAAGGCAACATTTGTTGCTGACAAACATAATCAAGTAGCATTCAAAGTTAGAACTGATGCGACTAAGTCAGAAATTAAAGCTGCTGTTGAATTAATGTTTAAAGTTGAAGTGAAAGCTGTGACATTACTCAACGTAGGTGGCAAAGTAAAAAGAGCAGGCCGTTCATTTGGTAAAAGAAATGATTGGAAAAAGGCTTATGTAAGTCTTAAGCCAGGCCAAGAGATTAATTTTGCGAGCGGTGAATAAGGATAAAAAATGGCTTTAGTTAAAGTAAAACCAACCTCCCCAGGAAGACGCGCAGTTGTTAAGGTCGTTAACCCTGACTTACATAAAGGCAAACCTTTCGCACCTTTACTTGAAAAAAAGAATAAACATGCCGGAAGAAATAGTCGTGGCGTTATTACTATTCGTCATCATGGCGGCGGTCATAAACAACATTATCGAATGATAGATTTCAAGCGAAACAAAGATGGCATTCCTGCAAAAGTAGAACATCTTGAGTACGATCCAAATAGAACTGCAAATATTGCACTTCTTTTGTATGCAGATGGTGAAAGAAGATACATCATTGCCCCTAAAGGCGTAGCTGTCGGTGCTGAATTAATCAGCGGCTCTGAAGCACCTGTTAAAAATGGTAATGCAATGCCATTAAGAAATATTCCTGTAGGTAGCACAATTCATTGTATCGAATTACAACCTGGCAAAGGCGCACAAATGGCGCGTTCTGCTGGAACTTCTGTGCAGCTTTTAGCAAGAGAAGGTACATATGCTCAGTTAAGACTTCGTTCAGGTGAAGTAAGAAAAGTACATGTAGATTGCAAAGCAACTTTAGGTGAAGTCGGTAACGAAGAACATTCTCTTAGATCTATCGGTAAAGCAGGTGCTATGAGATGGAGAGGCGTTAGACCAACAGTGCGCGGTGTGGTTATGAACCCCGTCGATCACCCTCATGGTGGTGGTGAAGGAAAAACTGCGGCTGGTATGCATCCAGTAAGCCCTTGGGGAACTCCAACTAAAGGCTATCGAACAAGAACAAATAAACGTACTGACAATATGCGCGTCAGTCGTCGTCCAGCGAATAAGAGGTAATAGATATGGCACGTTCAGTTAAAAAAGGACCATTCATTGATGCACACTTGGCTAAGAAAGTTGAAGTTGCTTCAGGTAATCGGGATCGCAAACCAATTAAAACTTGGTCAAGAAGATCAACGATCTTACCTAACTTTATTGGCCTAACCATTGCAATTCATAATGGCAAACAACATGTACCTGTGTTAATTACAGAAAATATGATTGGACATAAATTAGGCGAATTCGCACTAACAAGAACTTTTAAAGGTCACGCTGCTGATAGAAAGGCTAAGGTATAAAAATGGCTACTGAAGTTTCAGCTGTCCTTAAAGGCGTTCGTTTATCACCTCAAAAAGCAAGATTAGTTGCTGATTTAGTAAGAGGAAAAAAAGTAGATTACGCACTCAATATTCTTAATTTCAGTCCAAAAAAAGGCGCTGAAATTATTAAGCGAGTTGTGGAGTCTGCAATTGCAAACGCTGAACATAATAATGGGGCTGATATAGATGAATTGTTTATCAAAACAATTTATGTAGATAAAGGCATTATTTTAAAACGTATCCGTGCTCGTGCTAAAGGTCGTGCAGGGAAAATCACAAAACCAACTTGTCACATTAAAGTGACAGTCGGTAACTAAAGAGAAAAAAATATGGGTCAAAAAATTCATCCAATTGGTTTCCGCTTAAGTGTTCAAAAAAATTGGACATCACGTTGGTATGCTAATAGTAAAAATTTTCCTGCGATGTTGAACAATGACATCAAGGTTAGAGAATTTTTAAATAAGAAGTTAGCAAATGCTGCGGTAAGTAAAATTCTTATTGAGCGTCCTGCGAAAAATGCAAAGATTACAATCTATTCAGCAAGACCTGGTATTGTAATTGGGAAAAAAGGTGAAGATATTGAAACATTAAGATCAAGTTTACAAGCGCTTATGGGCGTTCCAGTTCATTTGAACATTGAAGAAGTGCGTAAACCAGAAATTGACGCTACGCTTATTGCACAGAGTATCGCGCAACAATTAGAAAAACGTGTGATGTTTAGACGTGCAATGAAAAGAGCAATGCAGAATGCAATGAGACTTGGTGCTCAAGGTATTAAGATTATGAGTTCTGGCCGTTTAAATGGTATCGAAATTGCAAGAACAGAATGGTATAGAGAAGGTAGAGTGCCTCTTCATACACTGAGA
The DNA here is from genome assembly GCA_036567085.1 of Candidatus Methylopumilus sp. GTDB lineage: Bacteria > Pseudomonadota > Gammaproteobacteria > Burkholderiales > Methylophilaceae > Methylopumilus. The sequence continues at coordinate 18,536 of DATCVG010000022.1, read as the reverse complement.
GCTGACATAGATTACGGTGTTGCCGAAGCAAAAACAACTTATGGAATTATTGGTATTAAAGTATGGGTCTTTAAAGGTGAGTTATTTGAAGACAATACAAAAGATTCTTCACAGTCATTAGATGTTGCAAATCCAGCAATTGAAAAAACAGCTGAAGAAAAAAAACCAAGAAAACCAAGAGTTAAAAAAGAGGAAACGACGGCACAAGAGCCAGAAAAAAAAGTGAGAAAGTCGAGGGCTAAAGATGTTACAACCGGCTAGACAAAAATTTCGTAAGATGCAAAAAGGCCGAAATAAAGGCATTGCAACGACAGGAAATAAAGTAAGTTTTGGAGATTTCGGTTTGAAGGCTATTGGACGCGGCCGTCTAACAGCACGTCAAATTGAAGCTGCACGTCGAGTGATGACACGTCACATTAAACGTGGTGGCCGTGTATGGATTCGTATTTTCCCAGATCAACCAATTTCAAAAAAACCTGCTGAAGTTCGTATGGGTAATGGTAAAGGTAGTACAGAGTATTACGTAGCTCAAATCCAGCCTGGAAAAATGTTATATGAAATGGACGGAGTAACTGAAGCATTAGCGAGAGAAGCATTTAAATTAGCGGCAGCAAAGCTTCCAATCGAAACAACATTTATTACTCGTCATATTGGAGGCTAATATGAAAACAGTTGATTTAAGAAAAAAGACAACGGAAGAATTAGGTACCGAGTTATTGGAGCTAAGAAGAGCTCAGTTCTCATTGAAAATGCAATTGGCAACTCAACAATTAAACAAGGTTGATCAAATTGCGAAAATTAAACGTGATATCGCAAGAGTTAAAACAGTTCTTGGCGAGAAAGTTAAACAGGCTTAAATATGACTGATACAAAAAAAGTTGTTAGAACCTTTACGGGCAGAGTTGTAAGCGACAAGATGGATAAGACAGTAACTGTATTAGTTGAAAGAAAAGTAAAGCATCCTTTGATTGGCAAGGTGATTGTTAAGTCGAACAAATTTCATGCTCATGATGAAAAAAATGAAAGCAAGGAGGGTGATTTGGTTGTAATTACAGAAAATCGTCCTATTTCAAAAACTAAAACATGGGTCGTGAGTAAAATAGTTACAAAGGCAGTTCAGGTTTAGTTTTAAGAAGTTGAGATTAAGAAGTAAATAGCATATAATGCGAGACTTTTTTGGGGTTCATAAACGATAAGTTTATAAGCTAACCCCCCAATACTGACCGTAGTATATCGGCTAATTTAAAAGCTGGCTTTAGTAATAACGGATTAAGTTGGAGATAAATTCATGATTCAAATGCAGTCAAGATTAGAAGTTGCTGACAATACTGGCGCACGTTCAGTAATGTGCATTAAGGTATTGGGCGGCTCAAAACGACGTTATGCAAGTATTGGCGATATTATCAAAGTAAGTATTAAAGACGCAGCCCCTAGAGGAAGAGTAAAAAAGGGAGAGGTTTATAGTGCTGTTGTTGTGAGAACAGCAAAAGGCGTTAGAAGACCTGATGGCTCTTTAATTAAATTTGATGCAAATGCAGCCGTTCTTTTAAATAGCAAGTTTGAACCTATTGGAACACGTATATTTGGACCTGTGACTCGTGAATTGAGAACAGAACGGTTCATGAAGATTGTTTCATTAGCGCCAGAAGTTTTATAGGAGTATACGGATGAATAAAATTCGTAAAGGTGACAAAGTTGTTTTAAATACAGGTAAAGACAAAGGTAAGCAAGGTGTTGTTTTAAGCGTGCTTAAAACAGGCCATGTTGTGGTTGAAGGTTTAAATATGGTCAAAAAACATACCAGACCTAATCCTGCAAAGAATATTCAAGGTGGAATCGTAAGTAAAGAAATGCCACTTAATATTTCTAACGTTGCTCTCCTTAATAGCTTGACTCAAAAAGCAGATAAAGTCGGAATTAAAAAATTGGATGATGGTAAGAAAATCCGTGTTTTCAAATCAAACAACGAAGCAGTTGACGCATAGGAAAAGAAATGGCTCGATTAAAAGAATTTTATAAAACAGAGGTCATTAAAAAAATGACTGAACAATTTGGTTATACATCACCAATGCAAGTGCCTAGAATTGAAAAAATTACCTTGAATATGGGCGTAGGTGAAGCAGTAGCTGATAAGAAAATCATGGAGCACGCTGTAGGCGACATGGAAAAAATTGCTGGTCAAAAAGCTATTGTTACAAAAGCTAAAAAATCAGTTGCAGCATTTAAGATTCGCGATGATTACCCAGTAGGTTGTAAAGTGACTCTTCGAAGAGATCGTATGTATGAATTCTTAGATCGACTCGTTACAATCGCAATTCCGCGAATTAGAGACTTTAGAGGTATTTCTGCCAGATCATTTGATGGTCGTGGAAATTACAACATGGGTGTTAAAGAGCAGATTATTTTTCCTGAAATTGAATACGACAAAATCGATGCATTAAGAGGGATGAATATCACAATTACAACGACAGCAAAAACTGACGAAGAAGCAAAAGCATTATTATCTGCGTTCAGTTTTCCATTTAGAAACTAGGTTTAGACTATGGCTAAAATGTGCATGACAGAACGCGAATTAAAACGACGCAATATGGTTGAGAAATTTAAAGCCAAACGCGCCGCTTTAAATGAAATTATTTCTGATATCAACGCATCTTCAGAACAAAAACAAGAAGCGAGACAGAAATTACAAAGTTTACCCCGCAATTCAAGTCCAGTTAGATTAAGAAATCGCTGTTCTCTAACAGGTCGTCCAAGAGGCGTTTACAGCAAGTTCGGGATTGGTCGAAGTAAATTAAGAGATTTAATGATGCGAGGCGAAGTGCCTGGCGTGATTAAAGCAAGTTGGTAATAGGAGAAAAATAATATGAGTATGAGCGATCCAGTTGCCGATATGCTAACCAGAATTAGGAATGGTCAAGGTACTAATAAAGTATCTATCACCATGCCTGCATCTAAACTAAAAAAAGCTATCGCAAATGTTTTAAAAGATGAGGGCTACATTGAGAATTTTGCTGAGCACGAAGTTCAAGGCAAGCCAGTATTAAATATTGAATTGAAATACTATGCTGGCAGACCTGTTATTGAAAAGATTGAAAGAGTAAGTAAGCCAGGTTTACGTATTTATAAAGCAAGCGAAAATATTCCAGAAGTAATGAATGGTCTTGGTGTTGCAATCGTGTCGACATCTAAGGGAGTTATGACAGATAGAAAAGCAAAAGCTGCCGGTATTGGCGGCGAAGTGCTTTGCTATGTGGCTTAAGGAGAGAATTCATGTCACGTATAGCTAACGCACCTGTAACGATTCCTCCTAAAGTAGAGGTTTCAATTAGCGATTTGAATATTTCAATCAGTGGACCGATGGGTAAATTAAATCAGTTTATTACACCTAACGTTAAATTAAATAACGATGGTCAAGCAATTACATTCGCAGCAGCTGATGAGTCTCAGCAAGCAAATGCAATGGCCGGAACTATGCGAGCACTTGTTGCAAACATGATGAAAGGTGTTTCTGAAGGATTCGTAAGAAAATTAACTTTAATTGGTGTTGGATACAAAGCTCAAGCACAAGGTGCAAACCTTAATCTTGATTTAGGGTTTTCACATCCAGTAAATTACAAAATGCCTGAAGGCATTAAAGTTGAAACACCAAGTCAAACTGAAATTATTTTAAAAGGTTCTGATAAACAATTAATAGGTCAAGTTGCTGCTCAAATTAGAGCATATCGACCACCAGAACCATACAAAGGTAAAGGCGTTCGCTATTCAGATGAGAACGTTATTATCAAAGAAACTAAGAAAAAATAAAGGCTGAGATATGTATAATTCGAATCCCCGTTTACGTCGCGCCAAAAAGACACGAGCAAAAATCGCTGAGCTTCAAGTGACAAGATTAAGTGTTCATAGAACGAACACAAATATTTATGCGCAAATCATAAGTGCTGGCGAGAATAAAGTTTTAGCAAGTGCCTCTTCTCTTGAAGCAGATGTTAAAAAAACTTTAAAGAATGGCGGCAATATTGAGGCGGCAGCTCAAATTGGTAAACGCATTGCTGAAAAAGCAAAAAAAATCGGTATTACAAATGTGGCATTTGATAGATCAGGTTATCGCTATCATGGCAGAGTTAAAGCTTTAGCAGATGCTGCTAGAGAAAACGGCTTGTCTTTCTAACCCAACAATTTAAATAGGTCAAAACATGGCAAAAGATTTAGAAAATCAACAAACGCAAACAGACGGTTTAAGAGAAAAAATGATTGCTGTAAACCGCGTTACTAAAGTAGTTAAAGGTGGCCGAATCATGAGTTTTGCTGCATTAACTGTTGTAGGTGATGGAGACGGTTCCGTTGGTATGGGTAAAGGTAAAGCAAGAGAAGTGCCTGTAGCTGTTCAAAAAGCAATGGATGAAGCTAGAAGAGGCATGCTTAAAGTAAAACTAAATAATGGCACTTTGCAACATGCGGTGATGGGTGAGCATGGTGCTGCAAAAGTATTCATTCAGCCCGCTTCAGAGGGTACAGGCATTATTGCTGGCGGCGCAATGAGAGCGATTTTCGAAGTGATGGGAATTACAAATGTTTTAGCAAAATGTATTGGTTCAACGAATCCTTATAACGTTGTGAGAGCAACATTAAATGGACTTGAGTCAATGAATACACCTGCTGAAATTGCCGCTAAACGTGGTAAATCAGTAGAGGAAATTAGAGGCTAATCAAATGGTAAAGACAAAAAAAGAAATCACAGCTGGTTTAAAAGTTACATTAATTAAAAGTTTAATTGGAAGAACTGAACCTCACCGCGCAACGGTCAAAGGGTTAGGCCTTAGAAGATTACATCATACGGTTGAATTACAAGATACTCCTGCAATTCGAGGCATGATCAATGCAGTGAATTATTTACTTAAAGTCGAAAAGATATAAAGAGAAATTATGAAACTAAATACATTAAAACCAGCAGTTGGTTCTAAAAAAGTAGCAAGACGCGTTGGCCGAGGTATTGGTTCTGGTCTTGGAAAAACAGCTGGGCGTGGCCACAAAGGTCAAAAATCTAGAGCTGGTGGATTTCATAAGGTTGGTTTTGAAGGTGGTCAAATGCCTATTCAAAGACGCCTTCCAAAACGCGGATTTAAATCACTCACGCAAAAACTAACTGCACGCGTTAGAACAAATGAACTCAATTTAGTTGAGTCAGATAATATCGATTTACTCGTTTTAAAGTCGGCTAAATTAATTTCTGATAATGCAAAAACAGCAAAAGTTTATTTGTCTGGTGAAGTAAAAAGAAAATTAACAATCCAAGGTTTATTGCTAACTAAGGGCGCTCGTGCAGCAATTGAAGCGGCAGGCGGAAAAGTAGTAGAAGTTTGAGAATTTAATTTTGGCTCAAGATAATCTTTTAGGTACTTTTAGTAAGACAAGCGAATTAAAAGGTCGCATATTGTTTGTTTTGGGCGCCATTGTTGTGTATAGACTTGGTGCTCATATTCCAGTACCTGGAATTGATCCACTTGTGCTTAAAAAATTGTTTGACTCACAAAGTGGCGGCATCTTGGGAATGTTTAACATGTTCTCTGGAGGCGCATTAAAAAGATTTACGTTATTTGCATTAGGGATCATGCCTTATATTTCAGCATCGATCATCATGCAGTTATTAAGCGTAGTATCGCCTCAGCTTGAGCAATTAAAAAAAGAGGGCGAAGCAGGTAGAAGGCTGATAACAAAATATACGAGATACGGCACGGTTATTTTGGCCGCATTTCAGGCGCTTGGTATCTCAATTGCGCTAGAGTCTCAACCAGGATTAGTACTTGATCCTGGGTTAGCTTTTAGACTCACAACAGTTGTAACTTTAGTAAGTGGAACAATGTTCCTGATGTGGTTGGGGGAGCAAATTACTGAAAGAGGTATTGGTAATGGAATCTCAATCATTATTTTTTCAGGCATTGTGGCTGGATTGCCAAGTGCTTTGGGAAGCACACTTGAGTTAGCTAGAACGGGGGCATTTTCAATACCCTTAGTTTTCTTCTTGTTTGCAGCAACTATTTTAGTAACAGCGCTGGTTGTTTTTGTTGAAAGAGGCCAGAGAAAAATTACTGTTAATTATGCAAAAAGACAAGTTGGCAATAAGTTATACGGAGGTCAAACCTCTCATTTGCCTTTGAAATTGAATATGGCGGGTGTAATCCCACCTATTTTTGCATCAAGTATTATTTTATTTCCAGCGACTTTGGCTGGATGGTTTGGATCTAGTGAAAAGATGTTGTGGCTAAAGGATATTGGCGCTGCAATTTCACCAGGACAACCTATTTATATTTTTCTATTCGCGGTAGCGATAGTGTTTTTCTGCTTTTTTTATACTGCTTTGGTTTTTAATCCAAAGGAAACAGCAGATAACTTGAAAAAAGGTGGTGCGTTTGTTCCTGGGATTAGACCGGGAGAACAAACTGCAAAATATATTGACCAGATTATGGGTAGATTAACTTTAGTAGGCGCTGTGTACATAACGCTCGTGTGTTTATTGCCAGAGTTTTTAATACTTAAGTTTAATGTTCCTTTTTATTTTGGAGGTACATCGTTATTAATTATTGTAGTCGTAACGATGGATTTTATGACCCAGGTTCAATCTCATCTGATGTCATATCAGTATGAGGGATTGCTTAAGAAAGCTAACTTTAAAGGTGGCGCTAATGCGCTTAGATAACCTTTAATCAATGGCAAAAGAAGACACAATTGAGATGCAAGGGGAGATTATAGAAAATCTTCCAAATGCAACTTTTAGAGTTAAGTTAGAAAATGACCATGTTGTATTAGGTTATATTTCAGGAAAAATGCGTATGAATTATATTCGTATTCTTCCAGGAGATAAGGTGACTGTAGAAATGACGCCTTATGATTTAACCAGAGCAAGAATTACGTTCAGGGTTAAATAAGTAATATTAATTAAAATTTAAGAGGTATAAAAATGAGAGTTCGTGCATCCGTAAAAACATTATGCCGAAACTGTAAAGTTGTCAGAAGAAGAGGTGTTGTGAGAGTAATTTGCTCAGATCCTCGACATAAGCAACGACAAGGATAAGGGTAGGTTGTGAATTGTTAAAAATTCAACAACCTGTTAAAATATAAGGCTTTTTATTTAATTTGCCATTTTTTTTGGAGTAAGTTATGGCTCGTATTGCTGGGGTAAATGTACCCGATCATCAACATGCAGAAATTGCTTTAACAGCAATTTATGGCATTGGAAGAAATACCGCAAAAAAAATCTGTGTTGCGGCGGGAATCATTGCGACTGCTAAATTAAAAGATTTGAACGATGCTGACGTAGAAAAGCTTCGTGATCAAGTAGCAAAAATTAAGGTTGAAGGTGACTTACGAAGAGAAGTCACAATGAATATTAAACGGTTAATGGATCTTGGTTGTTATCGAGGCGTAAGACACAGAAGAGGTCTTCCAGTAAGAGGTCAAAGAACTAAAACAAATGCAAGAACAAGAAAAGGCCCTGTTAAAGCAATTAAACAGGCTAAATAAAAAAGGTTTAAGGATTATTTATGGCAACAAAAGCTAATGTTCGTGTAAAAAAGAAAGTTAAGAAAAACGTAGCGGAAGGTATTGCTCACGTTCACGCATCTTTCAATAACACAATCATCACAATTACAGACAGACAAGGTAACGCATTATCTTGGGCAACATCTGGCGGTGCAGGATTTAAAGGCTCAAGAAAAAGTACCCCTTTTGCAGCACAGGTAGCAGCTGAAGCAGCAGGTAAAGCAGCTCAAGAGTGTGGTGTAAAGAATCTTGAAGTAAAAATTAAAGGACCAGGTCCTGGAAGAGAATCTGCAGTGCGAGCTCTTAATGCTGCAGGATTTAAAATCACAAGTATTCAAGATGTGACGCCAGTGCCACATAATGGTTGCCGTCCACCTAAGAAAAGAAGAATTTAATAAGTTGAGCATTGAATTGCTCATTGAAACAGGAGAGTTATTTTGGCAAGAAATCTAGATCCTAAATGTCGTCAATGTAGAAGAGAAGGGGAAAAACTTTTTCTTAAAGGCGAAAAATGTTTTACTGACAAATGCGCTATTGAAAAGCGCAATTTTCCTCCTGGCCAACACGGACAAAGAAGAGCGAGTCGTTTATCAGATTACGGTGTTCAATTAAGAGAAAAACAAAAGCTTAGAAGAATTTATGGAATCCTAGAGGCGCAGTTTAGAAGTTACTATGCTGAAGCGGAGAGAAAAAAAGGCATTACCGGCGAAAATCTTTTACAGCTATTAGAATGCAGATTAGATAACGTTGCGTATCGCATGGGCATTGGTGCTTCCCGCACAGAAGCTAGACAAATCGTAAGACATAATAGCCTTTTAGTAAATGGTCAAAGAGTAAATATCCCTTCTTATCAAGTAAAGCCAGGCGATGTACTCTCAGTTGCAGAAGCATCCAAGCAACAATTAAGAATTAAAGGTTCGATTGAGGCCGCAGAACAAAGAGGTTTTCCAGAATGGATTGAGGTTGACGTTAAAGGCCTTAAAGGAACATTCAAAAATAAACCATTGCGTGATGATTTACCTGCAACAATCAATGAATCACTCGTTGTTGAGCTCTATTCAAAATAATTAAATAAGAATTATTGATAAGGATACATAATGCAAAATAGTCCTACAGAATATTTAAAACCAAGAATTGTAAATGTTGAAGTTATAAACCCAGTAAGAGCTCGCGTTACTCTAGAGCCCATGGAAAGGGGTTTTGGCTTTACTTTAGGTAATGCATTAAGACGTGTTTTATTGTCCTCAATTCCTGGCTATGCAATTACTGAAGTGAAGATTGATGGTGTAGTTCATGAATATTCAACTTTAGACGGTGTGCAAGAAGATGTAGTTGATATTCTCTTAAATTTAAAAGGTGTTGCATTAAAGCTTCATAATAAATCTGAATCAATCCTCACGTTAAATAAAACTACTGAAGGCCCGGTAACAGCTGCTGATTTTGAAACAAATCATGATGCTGAAATTATTAATCCAAATCATTTAATTGCGCATCTTACAAAAGGCGGAAAATTAAATCTAGAGGTTAAGGTTGAAATGGGTAGAGGATATCAGCCTGTTCCAGCAAGAAGAAAATCGAATCAAGAAGATAAAACTTTAGGTTTTATCATGGTAGATGCTTCTTTTAGTCCAATCAATAAAGTAAGTTATTTTGTTGAGAGCGCTCGTGTAGAACAAAGAACAGACTTAGACAAATTAATCATGGACGTTGAAACTAATGGCGTTATTGATGCTGAACAAGCCATTAGAGACGCTGCTCGAATTTTAATGGGACAACTTTCTGTTTTTGCAAACTTAGAAAGTGCTCTAACTGAAGTGGAAGTTAAACAAGCGCCTCAAGTTGATCCGGTTTTATTAAGACCCGTTGATGATCTAGAACTCACTGTAAGATCAGCAAACTGTTTAAAAGCTGAAAATATTTATTACATTGGCGATCTAATTCAAAGAAGTGAAAATGAACTTTTAAAGGCTCCAAATCTTGGAAGAAAATCACTTAACGAGATTAAAGATGTTCTTGCTTCTAAAGGTTTAACTTTAGGTATGAAGCTAGAAAATTGGCCTCCAGCAGGTCTAGAAAAAGCATAATTATTAAATAAGAAAAATTTGAGGGTAAGAGTATGCGTCACGCAAATGGTCATAGAAAACTAAACAGAACGAGCAGTCATCGACAAGCAATGTTGAGAAATATGGCTACCTCCTTGTTAAAAAATGAGTTTATTAAAACTACATTACCTAAAGCTAAAGAGCTTAGAAAAGTAGCTGAACCTCTTATTACATTAGCAAAAAATGCAACTTTATCTAATAGACGTTTAGCTTTTAGTCGCTTAAGAGATAGAGATATTGTGACTAAATTATTTGCCGAATTAGGTCCACGATATAACACAAGAAAAGGCGGCTATTTAAGAATTTTGAAGTGTGGTTTCCGAGATGGAGATAATGCGCCTATGGCCTTTGTTGAGCTTGTAGATAGACCTATTGTTGAGGTTTCGACATCAGCCCCTAAAGAAGAGGCAGTAGCAGAATAATAAAAAAGTATTATCGTATAAATAAAAAAGCCAGCATAAGCTGGCTTTTTTATTGTTTTGATTTAAAGCTTAAAAATTATTTGATTTTAGCTTCTTTATAAACGACATGCTTTCTGACAACAGGATCAAATTTTTTGATTTCCATCTTGTCAGGCATCGTTCTTTTATTTTTTGTTGTTGTGTAGAAATGCCCAGTACCCGCACTAGACTCTAATTTGATTTTTTCACGCATATATATTCCTTAAATTTTCTGGCCAGCTGCACGCATTTTTTTAACAATAGCATCAATGCCTAGCTTGTCGATTGTTCTTAGCGCAGCATTAGTAATTCTCATTGAAATCCAACGATTCTCTGTTTCAACCCAGAATTTACGATTTTGTAGATTAGGTAAAAAGCGTCTTTTGGTCTTGTTATTGGCGTGTGATACGTTGTTTCCTGACATAGGTTTTTTGCCGGTTAATTGACATACGCGAGCCATAATTTAAATCCTTTATTTGTTACAATAATTTCGAAAAAGAGTGCTATTAAACCACATAACCCACTGTCTTTTCAAGTGAATTCGTTAGTTTTTACCTGTACTTCCAAAGCCGCCTTCACCTCGTTCGGTCTGAGGAAATTCGTCGACCAGGTTAAATTTAGCCTGAATAACAGGCACAATGACAAGCTGGGCTATACGCTCCATAGGGTTAAGCAGGAAAGCGTTTTCGCTTCGATTCCAGCAAGAAACGAGCAATTGACCTTGATAATCAGAATCAATTAGGCCTACTAAATTACCTAAAACAATCCCGTGTTTATGGCCTAAACCCGATCTGGGAAGGATAAGGGCTGCATACGCAGGGTCTTTAATAAAGATAGAAATGCCAGTGGGTATAAGAAATGTTTCGCCGGGATTGATAGTTTGTACGTGTTCAGTACATGCTCGAAGATCCAGACCTGCTGAACCTGATGAAGCATAATTAGGTAACATTTCTTCGATACGTTTATCCAAAATTCTAAAATCAATAGTTAGACTCATATTATTTATCCGAATGTATGCGATGAGCTATTTCTTTCAAAATCGCTTTTGCTGCAACTATTTTATTTGATTTTGGCATCTCAATAACATTGTTTTTATCGATTATTGAAATCTTAGTATCTTCAAGGCCCATGGATTCATGAATTAAGTTTGCCACAATTAAATCTAGATTTTTTGCCTTCAATTTTTTTTGTGCATTCTCAATGAGGTTTTCATTTTCTGCTGCAAAGCCTACTTTAAAAATTTTATTTTTAGATAATCCTATCTCTTTAAGAATATCGATCGTAGGGGTGAGTTGAAGTGTTATATCTGAATCACTCTTTTTTAATTTACCCTTAATTTTTTCTTTTGGCTTGTAATCAGAAACAGCTGCGACACTAATAAAAATATCTTGATTGTTGATATGCTCTAGAACTGCTTGATGCATTGAGTGTGCATCGCTTGTATGAATGACTTTAATATTTTCTGAAAAATTTTGGTGGTTTGATGTGATTAAAGTGACTGATGCACCCATGGATGCAGCTGTATTAGCGATAGCAAAACCCATATTCCCTGAGCTAAGATTTGTAATACCTCTTACGTCATCTATCATTTCAATTGTGCCACCAGCAGTTATTAACAATTTTTTATTATTAAGTATTTTTGGGGTAAGATGATTTTGAATTGATTTTAATAATTTTTCAGCATCCGTCATTCTTCCAAGTCCTATATCGCCACAAGCTTGCTCTCCCGAGTCGGGGCCAAAAAATAAGACACCATCTTTCTTTAACTGAAAAATATTGCGCTGAGTAGCTTCATTGGTCCACATATGAACATTCATAGATGGTGCTACTGCAATTGGACAAGTTCTCGCTAAACATAAAGAGGATAAAAGATCGTCAGCAAGACCATGTGTTAATTTTGCTAGGAAATTAGCGCTGGCAGGAGCAATAACTATGAGGTCGTAATTTCTTGATAGTTCTATATGCGACATACCATTGCTAGCATTACTTTTCCATAAACTTGTTAGTACTTCTTTGCTCGATAAAGCTTGGAAAGTAAGTGGTGTTATAAAATGACAAGCAGACTCAGTCATCACAACTTGAACATCAAAATCGTTTTTAACGAGAAGGCGAGTTAATTCAGCAGCTTTGTAAGCAGCTATACCTCCAGTAATGCCAAGAATAATTTTATGAGATGCCAAGATAAGATTTACGCAGTCAAAATGAATTTAGTTATTTTAATTTTTACTAATTGCATATAATTAAAGAATAAATGGAAAACAAGTATAACAAAGATATATCAGGCAATAAATTAATTTAGGAATCAAATTCGGAAACATCATGATTAAAAAATATTTAAAAAATATAATTTGGATTTTAGTGGCTTTGTTGGGAGCTCTTGCATTTTCTACAATTGCATTGAGCCGTCATGAGAGCATCAATGCAGTTTGGTTTATTACTGCTGCTTTATGTATTTATATGATTGCTTATAGATTTTATGCAAGCTGGATCGCAGCAAAAGTTTTAGTTATTGATGAACATAGAAAAACGCCAGCTTTAAGACTTAGAAATGATAAAGACTTTATTCCAACAGATAAATGGATTGTTTTTGGCCACCACTTTGCTGCGATTGCTGGGCCGGGACCACTGGTCGGCCCGACACTAGCGGCACAGTTTGGCTATCTGCCAGGAATGTTATGGATACTTATAGGGGCTGTGTTAGGTGGTGCCGTGCAAGATATGACTACATTATTTTTTTCAATGAGGCGTAATGGAAAAAGTTTAGGTCAGATGGCTAGAGATGAAATTGGTTTAATCGGTGGGACTGCTTCATTAATCGGCACTTTTTTAATCATGGTTATTTTGATTGCTGTTTTAGGGTTAGTAGTTGTGAATGCTATGAAACACAGTCCTTGGGCAACATCAACAGTTGCTGCAACTATACCGATAGCAATTTTTATTGGTATTTATTTGCGATCTATCAGATCAGGAAGAGTGCTTGAAGCATCATTAATTGGATTTGGATTATTACTTTTAGCTGTTTTTGCTGGAGGTTTAATTGATCATTCGCAAACTATAAGAGCTTATTTTGATCATGACAGCTTGACATTAGCATGGGCAATTATTTTTTATGGCTTTGCAGCAGCAGTTCTTCCGGTTTGGCTTTTGTTAGCACCGAGAGATTATCTATCGACTTTTGTAAAATTAGGCACAGTGATAGTTTTAGCTGTTGCGATTATGACATTACAACCGGAAATTAAAATGCCAGCATTAACTCAATTTACTAATGGTACAGGACCTATATTCGGCGGCAGTGTGTTTCCTTTTGTTTTTATTACCATCGCTTGCGGATCAATTTCTGGATTCCATTCTTTAATTGCTTCGGGTACAACCCCTAAATTATTAGATAATGAAAAATATATTCCTATGATTGGCTATGGCGCGATGCTTCTAGAATCTTTCGTAGCAATTATGGCCTTGATAGCTGCAACAGTATTAGAACCAGGTATATTTTTTGCAATTAATAGTCCTATAGGGGTGGTTGGAGCAGAAGCTGCGGGTGCTATTCAAAAAATAAATTCATGGGGATTTAAAGTGACAGTTGAAGAAATGGAATTGCTTGCAAAAAATATGGGGGAAACTTCCCTATTCGCGAGAACAGGTGGCGCACCTTCATTAGCAGTAGGTATGGCAAATATATTTGGTAAAGCTTTTGGTACAAACTTATTAGCGATGTGGTATCACTTTGCTATTATGTTTGAAGCAATATTTATTCTTACCACACTAGATGCAGGCACTCGTGTGGGAAGATTTATGTTGCAAGATATGATAGGCAACATTTATCCGAAATTTGGTCAAACATCATGGATGCCATCTATTATTTTAAGTAGTGCAATTGTTGTGAGTTGCTGGGGATATTTTTTATATATTGGTGTGATAGATCCAAATGGTGGGGTAAATATTTTATGGCCTTTGTTTGGTATCGCAAATCAGATGCTTGCAGCAATTGCTTTATCTGTGGGTACTGGCATTCTTATCAAATCAAATAAATTAAAATATGCTTGGGTAACAGGGTTGCCTCTAATTTGGCTGATTATTGTGACGACGACAGCTGCTTATCAAAAAATATTTAGTCAAGATATTAGGGTTGGATTTATTGCAGCAGCAAGAGATCTGACAGATAAAATAAATATAGGACTCATTGAGGATAGTAAAATATCCATTACTCACCAATTAATTTTTAATCAAAAATTAGATGCCTTTATTACTTTATTTTTACTTATTATTTTATGGACAGTTGTTGTTGATATGTTAAGAATTTCATTTTTCAAAAAGAATTAATAAGCTATGTTAAAAGTCATAAAATCATTATATGAATTCATACGAAGACTATCCGGGGACGATCTCTACGATCTATATTTGAAGAGCCATAAAAAATGTTCAAAGAAACATAGATTGATGAGTAAAAAAAATTTTTATCAAGCTACGATTGAGAAAAAATGGAGTGGTTTAAAGCGCTGTTGTTAATTTTTCTTAAAGAGATAAATACCAGCCAAGAGCATTGGAATAGACAACCATTGACCCATGGAAAGATTTAAAAAGAGCAAGCCTAAGAATGAATCAGGCTCTCTTGTAAATTCAATTAAAAATCTAAACGCTCCGTATAATATTAAGAATAAAGCAGCTATTTGGCCTGTCTTCCTTTTTTGATTGGAATATAACCAAAGCAATACAAACATAACGAAACCCTCAAAGAAGCTTTCGTAAAGCTGAGATGGGTGTCTTGGGATGTCGTCTACATTTGGAAAAATCGTACCTAAGAAAAATTGTGTGGGCCTACCCCATAGCTCCGCATTAATAAAATTCCCAATGCGACCGAAAGCAAGACCCAGAGGAACAAGGGGAGTAATAAAATCTAAAATTGAGAGTAAAGTTATTTTATACTTTTTAGCTATGAGAATCATAGCCATAATCACTCCTAAAAATCCGCCGTGAAATGACATACCGCCTTTCCATAAGGCAATTATCTCAATCGGTTCCTGAATATAATATTGCAGCTGATAAAATAGAATATAACCTAATCGACCGCCTGCAATAACACCAATAGCCCCATAAAAAAAAGCGTCATCTAACATCTTTTCGTTCCATGATAGCCACGGACGTGTTTTGATTTGAACTTTACCTAATTGAAGAAAACCTAAAAAAGCTAAAAGATACATGATTCCGTACCAATGAATTTGAAACGGTCCAAGACTAAGCGCTACAGGGTTTATTTGGGGGTGAATAAACATAAATATATTATCATTATAAGTTAAAATAATTGTTTAAATTGATTGTAATTGTAAGAGGTCATTATGCCCGTATATCGCTCTAAAACGACAACCCATGGAAGAAATCAAGCTGGTGCTCGGGCACTATGGCGAGCTACGGGCATGAAAGATGAAGATTTTACAAAGCCAATTATTGCTGTTTGTAATTCATTCACTCAATTCGTTCCGGGGCATGTTCACTTAAAAGATATAGGGCAGCTTGTAGCAAGAGAAATTGAAAAATATGGCGGTGTTGCTAAAGAATTTAATACTATTGCAGTGGATGATGGGATAGCTATGGGCCATGATGGGATGCTATATAGCCTGCCCAGCCGAGATCTTATCGCAGATAGCGTTGAATATATGGTAAATGCTCACTGTGCAGATGCCATTGTTTGTATATCGAACTGCGACAAGATAACACCGGGTATGCTTATGGCTGCCCTCAGAATTAATATTCCCGTAGTTTTTGTATCAGGCGGTCCCATGGAAGCTGGTAAGGTTAATTGGAATAATGAAATTAAGAAATTAGATTTAGTGGATGCTATTGTGGCCGGTGCCGACACAAGAGTTTCTGATAAAAATTCTGATGAAATTGAACGATCAGCCTGTCCAACTTGTGGCTCTTGCTCTGGTATGTTTACAGCAAACTCAATGAATTGTCTCACGGAAGCCTTGGGATTAAGTCTACCTGGGAATGGAAGTACTTTAGCGACGCATGCGGCACGAAAAAAATTATTCCAAGAAGCTGGAAGACTTATTGTTGATCTGGCGAAACAATATTACGAAAATGATAATGAGAGTGTGCTACCTAGAAATATTGCAAATTTTAAAGCTTTTGAAAATGCCATGAGCCTAGATGTTTCTATGGGAGGCTCTACAAATACTGTTCTCCATTTACTAGCAGCAGCTCATGAAGCTAAAGTAAATTTTACAATGAAAGATATAGATCGCATTTCAAGAAAAGTACCTTGTTTAGCAAAAGTAGCGCCTGCTACGGATAAGTTTCACATGGAAGATGTTCATAGAGCGGGCGGTGTGATGGGGATATTAGGAGAGCTTGATCGTGCATCATTAATACATAGGGACGTTTCCACAGTTCACTCTAAAACTCTAGGGGAAGCAATAGATCAGTGGGATATTATGAGAACCAAAAATGAGGAAGTAAAAAATTTTTATCGTTCTGCGCCGGGAGGTATACCCACGACAATTGCATTTAGTCAAAGCATGCTCTATCCAACTTTAGATGATGACAGAATTTCTGGCTGCATTCGAAATAAAGAGCACGCATACAGCCAAGATGGAGGTTTAGCAGTCTTGTTTGGAAATATTGCACGAAATGGCTGTATTGTAAAAACAGCCGGCGTTGATATGAGTATGTTTGAAGCAGAAGAGTTGCGTTATACGACTAGTATTCCAACTTCTGTATTGCGTATTTTTTCTGGGCCTGCGCGAGTATTTGAAAGCCAAGATGCTGCTGTAGAGGCAATTTTAGCTGATCAAATTAAACCAGGTGATGTTGTTGTGATTCGCTACGAAGGACCACGTGGCGGTCCTGGCATGCAAGAAATGTTGTATCCGACTTCTTACCTCAAATCAAAAGGTCTCGGTAAGGTTTGTGCACTTTTAACTGACGGAAGATTTTCTGGGGGGACGTCAGGGTTAAGTATTGGGCATGTATCTCCTGAGGCTGCTGAGCAAGGAGAGATTGGTCTGATTGAAGAAAATGATCGGATTGAAATTGATATTCCAAATAGAACAATTAATTTAATAATCGATGATACTTTGCTTGCTCAAAGAAAAATTAAAATGAATGCTAAAGGTAAAAATGCATGGAAACCTAAACCAAGAATACGAAAAGTATCTCAAGCATTAAAAGCTTATGCATTAATGACGACAAGTGCAGATAAAGGGGCTATTCGAGATATTTCAAGGTTAGAGGAACTATAATTTTTAAGATGATAAGTGAAAAAAATATATCTTCTGCCCAAAGCTATAAGATTAGCCAAAATGAAATTGGACTAAAATTTATTACAATTAATAATGAGTTAGCTTCTGCAAAAATTGCTCTGCAGGGGGCTCATGTCATGCAGTGGAAGCCTCACAATATTAAAAACGAAGTGTTGTGGCTTTCAAGTAATGCGAGATACATGCATGGAAGGTCTATTCGGGGCGGTGTGCCCATTTGCTGGCCTTGGTTTGGGGCACATCCTACCGATGGAAGTTTTTGCCCGCATGGATTTGCTAGAGTCATTCCATGGCGCATTAATGAAATTATTGACTTAGAAAATGGGGCTACCAAACTTACATTAGTGATGCTTCCAACCCCTGAAGTGAATAGACAGCTTTCATATCAATTTAATTTAGAACTCTCTATCATAATTGGCAATTCAATTCACCTAGATCTCAAAACAACAAATCTTTCTGAACAGCCTTTTTTGATTGGTGAGGGATATCACACTTATTTTGAAGTAAGCGATATAGAAAATATTAAGGTGACGGGATTAGAAAATAAAATCTATTCAGACAAAGTTAGAGAATATAAAAAATTTACTCAAGAAGATCAAATTAAATTTGATGCTGAGTTTGATAGAGTTTATTTAAATACAAGAGATACATGTGTGATCCATGATGAAGGTTATAATCGAAAAATTACTATACAAAAACAAAATAGTGAATCAACAGTTATCTGGACACCCTGGGACAAAAAAGTTAAAACTATGGTTGATATGGGCACTGAACATGAATGGAAAAAAATGATTTGTGTTGAAAGCGTTAATGCCCTTGAGAACAACGTAATGGTCTATCCGAATCAATCCCATAGCCTGATAGCTGAGTATTTGGTTCAAGAATATTAATTGGTTAATTTTATTTAAATTACTTTTAATTTAAATAAGTTTAGGAGTATCATAACAAGCGCAAAATCAATTTAAGGGCGGAAATAATATGAAATCAGTAATTTTAAGTATTGCAATGGTTGGTGCGTTCGTCGCAAATCAAGCTCAAGCTGCAGATGCTAAAGCTGCTGAAGCACTTGCTCAAAAAAGCGGATGTTTAGCATGTCATGGCGTTGAAAAAAAAGTGGTTGGACCATCTTATAAGGATGTTGCAGCTAAGTATAAAGGAGACAAAGGCGCTGAAGCGAAATTAGTAGCTAAAGTAAAAGCGGG
>DATCVG010000021.1:0-7577 GCA_036567085.1 Candidatus Methylopumilus sp. | reverse complement strand
GTCATAATCCTCTCGACTACAAAGTACAAATTTAATTTCATCTTTTGAGTGAATGAGATTTAAATTTTCCCAATAATTTTTTTTCTCCTCACCGGATTCGGGTGTCTTGATGTCTAAAATAATTTTTATACGAGAATCGACTTCTTTAATAGAAAGTCCGCCACCCGTTTCAAGAGAGACTTTGAAATTTTGATCGGCTAAAACTTTAAGAAGACTCAACACTTCTTTTTGCGCTAAAGGCTCGCCGCCTGTGACTGTGACATAGAGAGTATGGTATTTTTTGATTACCTCCATAATCTCATCAATAGTCATCATGGAACCACCTTGAAAAGCATAAGCCGTATCGCAATAATTACAGCGCATGGGGCATCCGCTTAGACGAATAAAAATAGTAGGCAATCCTACGCGAGAAGATTCACCTTGTAGTGAATAAAAAATTTCAAAGATTTTAAGTTGTGTCACGCTAAGGAGTGTAAGACTAAAAAAATTTAAGATGTAAAAATTTTAGGGCTTAATAGTTTCTAAAACCTTCAAACGCTTTTGAGCATTTTGAATCACATCACTCTTAGGATATTTTTTAATTAAATCCTTTAGGCTTTTTTTAGCTTCGGGAATTAATGCCAATTGAATTTGTGCATTAGCTAAACCTAATAAAGCTTCTGGGTTTTTTATAAAATCTGGGTGTTGATCCAGTAATTTTTGATAAGTCCCAAGAGAGGCTTTGTAATTTTTTAAATTGAATTGCGAATTCGCTAAACCATATTTAGCATCTGGCAATAATGAACTATTTGGAAATTGCTTTATAAAGTCAGTGAAGGCTTGGAAAGCCTCTTTATATTTCATGCCATCTAAAAGCTGATTCGCTTGATCAATTATCTCTTCATCTGATGGTGGTTTGACTTCAGGCGCAGGTGGAGCTTCTGTAGTCTTACCAGATGGAGTGGCATTACTTGCAACTGATTTTTCTTCCATCTTTCGAAGTCTGCCATCTAAATCTTGATAGAGATCTTTCTGGCGCTGCTCAACTGTCGCATTTAAATGACGAAGTGTTTCTATATCACCGCGAAGTTTAGAAACATCTTGTTTGATTAATTCGATTTGATTGAGCATATCGTTAAGGCTGCCACTTTTAATGACAGCCTCTAGATTTACAATACGCGCTTCTAACTCTGTTTCTTTTAATTGCATCTCCTGAAGTTTTTTTCTTGCATCCGTATCTTCAAAAAGTGCCGCATAAAGAGGTGCCGTAAATAAACATGCTAGAAGAATGAGTTTTTTCATTAAATCTTAATGCTTACTCTTTTTCGTATGAGATATCCACACGACGATCTTTTCCATAACATGCATCATCTTTACAGTTAGTATCTGCGCGCTCCTCACCGAAGCTTACTGTTTCGATTTGTGTATCTTGCGCGCCTAATACGTTCATAGATTTCTTTACTGACACAGATCGTTTTTGACCAAGAGATAGGTTGTACTCGCGTGAACCACGATCATCCGTATTACCTGTGAGCGTCATTTTTGCTTTTGGATGTGAAGCCACATATTTCGCATGAGCGGCGACAAGATCTTTATATTCGGCTTTGACAACATCTTTATCATAATCAAAGTAGATGCTTCGTTTCGATAAAATATTATTAGGATCACGAAGGCTTGCTAAGTCGAGATCTTTTTCATCATCGGACATTTCAGAAGCTGATGAGGATGGGCCACTCGGTTTTGATGCATCATTAATCGGTGTCGAACTACAGCCTACTAAAAATAATGAAAGCAAAGTTGCAAGTAATAGTGATTTTTTCATTTTCAAAGTCTCCATAAGTTAATTTTTTATTTTGCAAAAGGCCCCCAAGAAGGCTCTCTAATATCATCAGCTTGAATATTAAATGATTGGTGAACAACCCCATCAATTGATACCGTTGAAAGTTCGCCAGAGCCTTTAACCTTATGTGAATATAGTATCACATGCCCATTAGGTGAGAACTTAGGTGCCTCGTCAAAAGGGCCGTCAGTAATTTTCGTAATTTGTCCTGTTTGTAAATCATGTAAGACCACTCTAAATCGACCTTCATCCTGTGTCACATAAGAGAGCATTTTTCCATCGGGTGAAACATTAGGATTTAAGTTTTGGTTTCCTTCAAAGGACAGGCGTTGTGGCTCGCCGCCGCTTGATGAAACCTTGTAAATTTGGGGACGGCCACCGCGATCCGATGTGAAATAAATTGATTTACCATCAGGCGACCAAACAGGCTCCGTGTCAATGTGTGCACTTTGAATAAGTGGTTTTAAATTGGAGCCATCGGCATCGATTAAATAAATTTGTGAATTTGCGTTATACGTTAAAACAATGGCCAAACGTCTGCCATCAGGCGACCATGAGGGAGAGCTGTTATTGCCTTTAAAATTAGCTAATACTGTTCTTTGTCCCGTAACTAAGGATTGAATATAAATAATGGGTTTTTTCTTTTCAAAAGATACGTAAGCAATTTTTGTGGCATCCGGTGACCATCTTGCAGAAATAATAGGCTGAGGGGAACTTACCACCGACTGAATATTAAACCCATCAGCATCGGCTACGTTGAGAGAATAGCGACCTTTATTTTTTGAAATATAAGAAATTTTGGTACTAAAAACTCCTGGAATGCCCGTTAATTTTTCATAAATGGTGTCGGAAATTTTATGCGCGATGGCACGGTATTGCGAAGCAGATCCTGAAAATTCCATTGTCGTTAAAATAGTTTTTTTATTCACATCCACCAAAAACCAATTCACTTTTAAACGATTGTTATTGATTTCGACTTGACCTAGCGTCATCACTTGCGCTTCAATCGCAGTCATTTCAGGATAATTAATTTCACTCAATACGGATGGTTTGTTAATCAACCCATTAACCTCCAAGGGCCTAAAAAATCCTGAACGATAAAGATCGGCCGCGATAATTTGATGCATAAGACTATTCGCTTTATCTTTTACTACCTCCTTATATGGCATCACTGCAATATTGATTTGTTTCGTGCCACCTCCGGAAATCTCGATTGTCTCAATCGCGAACGCATGGGAGGCACTCAGAGAAAACAAGAGTAAAGAAATAAATGCTTTGAATATTTTTAACATACTTAAATTATATTTTTTCATTGGGTCTAAAGTTAAGTTTTAAATTTTTAAATTTCGAAAATAAATCGGTATCTGTGGGCAAGGGCAAAGGCTGTGATTGAAAAATAGCACGTTCAACCGATTCATCGCAAACAGGGATACCACTTGATTTTAACATTTTAGGATTGCCAATCAATTCTCCTGTCGGCATCAACCCAATTTCAAATTGAAGCTCAACAGGACTCGTGCCACACAATTGCTTATTCACATTCTGCTGAATTTTTCGTTGAATTAATAACTTATATTTATCCATTTCACCTAATTTAGCGCCCCCCTCGATAGGGTTAGCATTAGATTGTTTCATATTTTCATGACGGTTTAATGAAGGCTTTGGTTTGTCTTGTAATAACTCCTGCTGAAGTTTGGCTAACTGATCTTGCTTCAAAAGTTCTTCCTGAATTTTTTTCAAATCATCTTTCTTTTTTTGGTCTTCTACTTTTTTACGCTCCTCTTCTTCTTTTTTTTGTTTCAAACTAATATCGGCTTTATCACTTGTAAGTGATTTAATGATTTCTTCTACTTTAGAGGGTTTAGGCACGGGCTTAGGGGGCTCTAATTCAACTTTCTTTTCAACCGGAGGTGCTTCAACTGCTTTAGCATTCGGTTGAGGAATAGAATCCCATAACTCTACTTCAGCCACTTGAGGTAACTTTACCCTCCATTCAAAACTCACCATCATGATGAGAATTAAAACAATATGCACACTTACCGCATAAATCGCAGATCGCTTCGCTATGACTTTTTCTTGAGGTCGAATCACGTCTTAATTTATTTTTGTGGCTTTAAAAGTAAGCCTACCTTTGAGACATTGTTTTGTTTTAATAAATCCATAAGACTGATGACTTCGTCATATTTCACATTCTTATCAGCCGCAATCACAAGCGCTCGATCAGGGGTTGTTTTAATGAGAGACTGCACATGACTTAATAATCGATCGCGAGTAAAACTTTCTCCTTCAATCTCAATCGTGTTATTAAGTTTGATTGTAATGACAATAGGGGCTCCGGTTTGCTTTAGAGTTTCACCGACTTCAGGGAGCTCTACCACACCTGGATTTGTCATAGGCGCTGTCACCATAAAAATGACGAGTAAAACTAATGTCACATCAATATAAGGGACCACATTGATTTGATTCATTAAGCGACGTTTACGCATCACTTATCCTTTTCTTTGAAGGATGTTGACGAACTCTTCCATGAAGCTTTCGTATCTCACAGATAAACGGTCGACTGAAGTTGCAAAACGGTTATAGGCGATCACTGCTGGAATGGCTGCAAATAAACCAATCGCAGTTGCAATTAAAGCCTCTGCAATACCTGGGGCTACTTGCGTTAAGGTTGCTTGTGCAACATTCGCTAAACCCCTAAACGCATTCATGATGCCCCACACAGTCCCGAATAAACCAATGTAGGGACTCACAGATCCCACAGAGGCAAGAAAGGGTAAATGCGCATCTAAAAAATCAAGTTCGCGATTATACGTCGCTCGCATCGCACGTCGCACACCTTCAATCACGTCGCTCATGTCGGCACGTGATGTTTTATGCCGATTAAATTCTTTATAACCTGCCTCAAAAATTGTAGCTAACCCTTGATTTTTAATCCGGCCATGATGAATACTGTCGTGTAATTTAGAAAGATCTCCACTCGTCCAGAAGGTATTTTCGAATTCATCGACTGCGAGTTCTGCATTTTTTAATACAGAGACCTTGATAAAGATATACCACCAAGAAAATCCAGAAGCAGCTAACAAGGTAATCATCACGAGTTGAACCGGGATTGTGGCTCCTGTAATTAAACTTAAAAAAGATAAATCATTCACTACATTCATAAAGACTCCATAGTTTGTTTAACGGTGGATGGGATGCGTACGGGTTTAAATTTTTCACTATCAATACATGCAATATCAACATGTGCATCAATTAACATTTCTTCATGACGATAAATCATTTGCCTAAATTCAATTTTGCTTGAACCTATCCCTAAGAGCTCACTTTTAACCACCAAGTCATCATTAAAACGTGCGGGTAATTTGTATTGGATATCGATACGATGAACCACAAACATAATATGCGCATGATATTTTAAATGGTGTTGATCAATACCAACGCTTCTCAACCATTCTGTTCTAGCGCGCTCCATAAATTTTAAATAATTGGCGTGATAAACCACACCACCGCTATCGGTGTCTTCAAAATAAATACGTACAGGAAAAGAAAAAGTTTTTATTCCTGCCATAAATTATCGGTGATGTGTTGGGTGGGTGGCTTCATACCAAAATGAAGATAGGTCGCTTGTGTGACCACACGGCCTCTTGGGGTTCGCATGAGATAGCCTTGTTGAATGAGATAAGGTTCTAATACATCTTCAATGGTTTCTCGCTCTTCACCAATCGCTGCCGCTAAATTATCTAAGCCTACAGGGCCACCATTAAATTTCTCTAAAATAGCCTGAAGTAATTTTCTATCCATCACATCTAGACCTAATAAATCAACATCTAACATTTTGAGCGCATCGTCTGCAATCTTCGCTGTAATTTTTCCATTAGATTTGACTTGTGCAAAATCACGAACCCGTCTTAATAAACGGTTTGCAATGCGAGGTGTACCTCGAGAACGTTTTGCAATTTCTAATGAACCCGATGGATCAATATCAGCCTCTAAAAGAGTGGATGAGCGATCAACAATTTTGGCAAGCTCTTGTTCGCTGTAGAACTCTAATCGAGACACAATACCAAAACGATCACGTAATGGATTGGTCAGCATACCTGCGCGCGTGGTCGCTCCAACTAATGTAAATGGCGGCAAATCAAGTCTCACGGATCTGGCTGAGGGGCCTTCACCAATCATGATATCCAGTCGATAATCTTCCATCGCGGGATATAAAATTTCTTCAATGACGGGTGATAGGCGATGAATTTCATCAATGAATAACACATCGTTCGGTTCTAGATTGGTTAAAAGTGCTGCAAGATCGCCTGCTTTTTCTAAAACAGGGCCTGATGTTTGACGGAGGTTAACACCCATCTCTTTTGCAATAATATGCGCTAAGGTCGTTTTACCTAAACCAGGTGGCCCAAAAAGAAGCACATGATCTAAGGCTTCATTTCTATTTTTAGCAGCCTTAATAAATATTTCTAATTGGCTTCTGACTTTTTCTTGACCCACATATTCTTGAAGCTCTTTCGGGCGAAGCGCACGCTCAATCGACTCCTCGACGGGCTCATTTAAGGTGCTTGCCACAAAACGATCCGATTCAATCATACTGATTCATTAACCCTTAGATAAATATTTTAAAGCTTGTTTAATACCATCATTCACCGTGAGATTTGTTTCTAAACTTTTAACGGCATTTAAAGATTCACGTTCATTGTAGCCTAAGGCAATCAATGCATTGAGGACATCTTGGCTCATCGATGTGATACCAGCGCTTTTTATACTTAAAGCTGAATCAAGCGTAAATTTATCTTTGAGTTCTAACAATAATCGTTCGGCTGTTTTTTTCCCAATACCAGGCACGCGCGTTAGAAGCCCCGCTTCTTGAAGCGATACAGCTTTAATGAGTTCATCAATGGATAACCCACTTAAAATGGCGAGTGCTGATTTCGCTCCAATACCGTTCACTTTTAAAAGCTGTCTAAACATCAAACGTTCTTGTTGAGTGCCAAAACCAAATAAGAGTTGAGCGTCTTCTCGCACAACAAAATGTGTGAGTAATGTTACTTTTTCTCCCACTTGGGGAAGTAAATAAAAAGTACTCATGGGCACTTCACATTCATAACCCACGCCGTTGCAATCAATTAAAGCATGAGGCGGTGTTTTATCTAAAAGAATGCCGGAAATTCTGCCTATCATACGAGCCTACCTTTTTTCATACGGTAACTTAAAGCATCCATATTATGTAATTGATTATAAGCATGTGCATGACACATCGCACATGCTAACGCGTCTGCAGAATCAGCTTGAGGAACTTCGGGTAATTTTAAAAAGCGTTTTACCATTTCTTGTACCTGCTCTTTTTTTGCATGTCCTGAACCGACCACTGATTTTTTAACTTGTAAGGCTGTATATTCGTAGACAGGTAATTTTTTAATCACGGCCGCACTGATGGCAGCACCCCTTGCTTGACCTAATAAAAGTGTGGATTGTGGATTCATATTCACAAACACTTTTTCGATGGCTACTTGTTTCGGCTGATATTGATCAATCACTTCGAAGAGCCCTTCTAAAATAATTTGAATACGCTCTGGCAAACTATCTCGCGCATCTTCTTTAGCGCTGACAGTTTTAATCACACCACTCCCAAGGTAGCGAATCTTGTCACCACTTTTTTCAACCACACCAAATCCCGTCATTCTTAAACCAGGATCAATGCCAAGGATGATGATAGATTCACTCAATCTTTATTTTAATCTTCAATCACTGCGGT
>DATCVG010000020.1:0-13987 GCA_036567085.1 Candidatus Methylopumilus sp. | reverse complement strand
AAAATTTTTAGACATTCACTTTTGTATCGATTATGTGATTCAGATGATATTTTATATAGACGTTTAAAATCACTTGGCTATATCCATGAAGAAATTTTATGGATTAGAAAATCGAAATGGGAAAAAGACGGAAAGATTCTTTCTTTAACTGAAGCCTTTTTGCCAAAACTTTTCAAACAATAACTAAGTTCATATCAGCTTGATGATGATAATCATTCTCATTTAAGCTATAATTTTATTTTAATTTTTTTCAAAGCATTTTCCAATAATTGTGACTTTGTCGAGACATATTCCCTTTCATATCGATTTGCCAAAGGCTATTGGAGTTTCAATCGCTATTCATATCATTTTGATGGTAGGTTTACCCAAATTTGATAAACCATTATTAATACCGCAAGAGATGAGCGTTACGATTTCAAGTTCGCCAATTCAACAGCCAATCGAAAAAATTGAACCACCTGAGCCTATAAAACCTGAACCAATAAAAAAAGTGAATCCTATTCAGAAAATAGAGAAAAAAATTACACCAATTATTGATAAAAATGCAACAACAGTTGCACAACCTGCGCCGAAAGAATTAGCGCCACCTGCGCCTGCAGAGGTTATTTCAAAAATTTCTAATGTTGTACCACAAGAACAAGTGACTCAGTCTATAGAGAGTTATAGTAGTTTGCTTGCAAATGCGATTGCAAAATATAAGCAATATCCAAAAATTGCTCAAATGCGAGGTTGGCAAGGGACTGTTATTGCAGATCTTGAAATTGATAGTAAAGGCTCAGTGATTAGTGTCAAGATTAAAAAGAGCAGTACTTATGAAATTTTAGATAACGAAGCGCTCGAAATGATAAAAAAAGCTTCGCCATTTCCAGCTCCACCAGATAATTTGCGCGGTAAAAATTTTAATGTGCTTGTGCCTATTTCATTCAAACTCGAATAATCCGATTTAATTTTAAAGATGCGTTCTTACTTTCATCTTATGCGTCTTGATAAACCCATTGGCATTTTTTTGTTATTGTGGCCAACCTTATGGGCACTTCTCATAGCAAGCCATGGCCATCCGAGTATGCAGCATCTCACCATTTTTATTTTAGGTACATTCTTAATGCGATCAGCTGGCTGTGTGGCGAATGATATCCTTGATCGTAAATTTGATTCTTTTGTCACACGCACAAAATTACGCCCTTTAGCGAATCAATCTATCTCGGTTAGGAATGCATTTTTTTTACTGATTATTTTGTTATTAGGTGCGTTGATATGTGTTTTATTTTTAAATGAACAATCATTTTATTTTTCTCTGATAGCTTTATTCTTAGCACTCACTTATCCCTTAACTAAAAGATTCTTTGTCATGCCGCAGGCATATTTAGGGTTAAGTTTTGGCATGGGTATTCCCATCGCTTTTGCTGCAAATGATATTTCACTTTCTTTAACGACATGGCTTTTATTTTTAGCGAATCTATTTTGGGCGATTGCTTACGATACGCTTTATGCGGTGACAGACAAAAATGATGATTTAAAAATTGGCATTCGCTCTTCGGCTATTTGCTTTGGAAATTACGTGAAAGAGGCCATTATGTTCTGTTATACCTGTATGATGGGATGCTTGATTTGGGTAGGACAGTCAGAGAGTTTTAGCTGGCCTTTTTACGGATTTATGATACTGAGTCTTATTTTTATTGGAGTTCTTTATCGTCAAATCAGGATGCTCAACCCAATAGCTTGTTTTAACGCATTTTTGAGCAATAATTACCTGGGCGGGCTCGTCTTTTTAGGTGTGTTTTTTCACTATCTCAATGTGAACTAAATCATTAATAAAATTGACAAAACAGGCAGTTTTGACATAGAATTCACCTCTTTTTTTAAATTTATAGCGCAAAAGTTGGTATTAAAATGAAGACATTTTCAGCAAAATCCCACGAAGTAAAACGCGATTGGTTCGTTGTAGACGGAACTGATTTAGTGTTGGGTAGATTAGCAAGTGCGATTGCACATCGATTACGTGGCAAACATAAAGCCATTTATACACCGCACGTAGATACAGGTGATTACATTGTAGTGATCAACGCAGAAAAGATTAAAGTAACGGGTAACAAAGGTGATGATAAGGTTTACCATCGCCACTCAGGTTATCCAGGCGGTATTTCAACAACGAACTTTGCTAAGATGCAAGACCGTTTTCCTGGCCGCGCTTTAGAAAAGGCAGTGAAGGGAATGCTACCAAAAGGGCCTTTAGGTTATGCCATGATTAAAAAGATGAAAGTCTATTCAGGCGCAACTCATGATCATGTGGCACAACAACCACAACCATTAAGCATATAGTTAAGGAAATACTATGATAGGTAAATACAATTACGGAACGGGTCGCAGAAAAAGCTCGATAGCGCGTGTATTCATTAAGCCAGGTAAAGGTGTGATTACAGTGAACGACAAACCAGCAGATGAATATTTTTCACGTTATACCTCTCGTATGATTTTCCGCCAACCACTTGATTTAACGAACACGTTAAATACATTCGATATTCATGTGAATGTCATCGGTGGTGGTGAGTCTGGTCAAGCAGGCGCAGTGCGTCATGGTATTACACGCGCGCTTATTGACTATGATACAAATTTAAAGAGTACGCTTTCTCAAGCTGGCTTTGTAACACGTGATGCACGTGAAGTTGAGCGTAAAAAAGTGGGTCTTCGTAAAGCTCGTAGACGTAAACAATTCTCGAAACGTTAATTGTTTCAAGTTCCAAAGAGCAAAAAGGCCGCTTTCAAGCGGCTTTTTTGTTATATAGAGTTAAATAAATTTTGTTAGTATGGGTTTTTAAGGATTAAGACTTTTTTTAAATTAAAGGTGCGTATGTGATGAGTGATCTTTCAAAGATTAAAGTAGGCGTGGTGGGTGCGACCGGCTATACCGGCGTTGAGCTATTAAGAATTTTAGTTAAACATCCTCATGTGACTATCCAAACCGTGACCTCCAGAGCAGAAGCTGGCTTATCGATCGCGACCTTATTTCCGAGCTTAAGAGGATTAATCGATCTTAAATTTGAAGATCCAAAGACTGCTGATTTGGTAAATTGTGATCTTGTGTTTTTTGCAACACCTAATGGGATTGCCATGCAAGAAGTGCCCGCACTTCTTAAAGCTGGGGTCAAAGTGATTGATTTGGCAGCAGATTTTAGGTTAAAAGATGCTAACATCTGGGAAAAATGGTACAAAATGCCGCATTCATGTAGCGATCTACTAAAAGATGCTGTTTATGGTTTGCCAGAAATTAATAGAGAAAAAATTAAAAAAGCGTCACTTGTAGCTAATCCGGGTTGTTATCCCACTGCGATTCAATTGGGATTTATTCCTTTGATTGAATCTGGCGTGATTGACCTTGATGATCTCATCGCAGACGCTAAATCAGGCGTGTCAGGTGCGGGCAGAAAAGCTGAAGTGAATGCATTGATGGCGGAAGCATCCGATAACTTTAAAGCATACGGCGTTGAAGGGCATAGACATTTACCCGAAATCACGCAAGGGCTTGCGGGTGTTGCGAATCAAGCGGTGCATTTAACTTTTGTGCCACATTTAACGCCCATGATTAGAGGTATACATGCAACACTTTATGCAACGCTGACTAAAAATATAGACATACAAGCACTTTTTGAATCGAGATATCAGCATGAGTCCTTTGTGGATGTGATGCCAAAAGGCGCTCATCCCGAAACAAGATCTGTAAGAGGCTCAAATCAATGTCGCATCAGTATCCATCAACCACAAGGAAGCCATAAGGTTGTTGTGTTATCTGTCATCGATAATCTCGTGAAAGGCGCGGCAGGACAGGCTGTGCAAAATATGAATCTTATGTTTGATTTTCCAGAAATTTCTGGACTTGATCTTGTGCCTTTGATGCCATAAAGTGTTGTTTCTATGAGAAAAGTTAAGCGAACCTATACAAAATATTTTGGCGTAACACGTCGGAGAATGCGCATTAAAGCAGGTGCGTCTTGGCATACCTATGTGATAATCGCTGCACTCTCATTTATAGGTGGCGCAGGATTTACTTATTGGGAGTTAAACGGTGGTTCAGTGATTGGATTTATTTCAAAAATTCAAGCATTGGAAGCTGAAAATCAATCAATACAAGGCCAGTTATTACAACAAAAAATTGAGCTTCAATTGAAATCGATTTCAGGCGATAAAGTATCAGGCGATATTACTAAGCTCCAAGAAGAAAATGCCAAACTAAAAGAAGAGATTCTTTTTTACGAAAAAATTGTTAGCAAGAAACGATAAAGGATATTTCATGTTTTTTAATAAAAAAAATAAAGCGCGCACAATTGATACACTCATAGATAAAGATATTACAGTGCGTGGCAATGTGACTTATTCAGGCGGCATTCGTATAGATGGCGCTATTCATGGTAATCTCACTGAACTTCCAGGTACGGCAGGTACTCTTATTATGGGTAATAAGAGTCGCATTAGAGGAAATATATCAGCTCATACAGCCATTATTGGCGGAGATGTGAATGGTAATATTGTATGTGCTGAGTACTTAGAGCTTCATGGAAATGCCAGAATTATGGGCGATATCGAATATAAGGTGATAGAAATCCATGCAGGTGCTAAAGTGTATGGACGACTTAAAGAAGTTGCTAAAGATTATCAGTCACAAAAAAAGAAATAATCAGGAGTAAATATTATGAATCAAATCGTTGAATCAAAAGAAATGGAAATGCCAACCCCACTTATTTTTACAGATAATGCTGTAAAGAAAGTAAAGGAATTAATTGAAGAAGAAGGTCAACCAGAGCTCAAACTTCGAGTATTTGTGAGTGGTGGTGGATGTTCGGGCTTTCAGTATGGATTTACATTTGAAGAAGCAATCAACGAGGACGACACGCAAGTGACAAAAGATTCTGTCACTTTATTGATTGACCCCATGAGCCTGCAATATTTAATGGGTGCTGAAATTGATTATCAAGATAGCGTGCAAGGCTCACAATTTGTGATTAAGAATCCAAACGCACAAACAACTTGTGGTTGCGGTTCTTCTTTCTCAGCTTAAAACGGATTTAATTTTTAGGGACGTCACGTCGAGGTTTACCTGTGTAAACTTGGCGTGGTCGGCCAATTTTACTTCCAGGTTGACCTAGCATTTCATTCCATTGAGCAACCCAACCTGCCGTTCTCGCAAGCGCAAACACCGCAGTAAACATCGAATTAGGAATGCCCATAGCGCGCATCACAATGCCAGAGTAGAAATCTACATTTGGGTATAGTTTTTTCCCAATGAAGTATTCATCCTCAAGTGCAATTTGTTCTACTTTCATGGCAAGTTTGAAAATAGGATCATCTTTTAAATCAAGTTCATCAAGAACTTCATAACAAGTCTTACGCATAATTTCTGCGCGAGGATCTTTATTGCGATAAATGCGATGGCCAAATCCCATCATACGGAAAGAATCATCTTTATCTTTTGCGCGTTTAATGAATGCACCAATTCTACTTTCATTCCCAATTTCTTCGAGCATTTTTAAAGTAGCTTCATTCGCGCCGCCATGCGCTGGGCCCCAAAGAGATGCAATGCCTGCAGCAATACATGCAAAAGGATTGGCACCTGATGAGCCCGCAAGCCTTACTGTAGAAGTGGATGCATTTTGTTCATGATCTGCATGAAGAATTAAAATGCGTTCAAATGCTTTAGCAAGCACTGGATTGGGTTTGTATTCTTCACATGGCGTTGCAAACATCATGCGCATAAAGTTTTCTGCATAACCCAAATCATTTTTAGGGTAAATAAAAGGTTGGCCTAAGCTATATTTGTAACTCCATGCCGCGATGGTAGGTACTTTCGCTAATAGCTGATGTGCTGATATTTGGCGATGTTCAGGATTCATCACATCCATGGAATCAAAATAAAATGCAGACATTGAACCTACAACCCCTACCATAACTGCCATAGGATGAGCATCACGTCTAAATCCACGGAAAATATTATTGAGTTGATCGTGCAGCATGGTGTGACGATTAATGGTCATTGAAAATGTTTCTTTTTCTTGAGGCTTGGGTAATTCACCATGCATTAATAGGTAAGCAATATCTAAAAAATCGTAATGTTCTGCTAGTTGCTCAATAGGGTAACCGCGGTAAAGAAGAAGACTTTTCTCTCCATCAATAAAAGTAATTTCAGAGCTACAAGAAGCAGTCGACATAAAACCGGGGTCATAACTAAAGACTTGATGAGCACCTAGTTGACGGATATCAATAGCGTCATTACCCATAGTGCTTTTTACTAAAGGCAATTCTATGGATGTTGATTCTTGATCAAAGTTTAATGTGACTTTAGTTGATTTCATTTTTGAAAAATAAAATTAATTATTAAATGAATTATAACTTTTCACGCTACTTTTGCTAGCGCTATCTTTATGCAGGATAGAGTGCACCTAAAATGCGTAAGCCTTTAGCCCCAGTGACTTCGGGTAAATTGCCTGGTTTTGAAAATAGCATTTGTTTTGCAAGCCATGCGAATGCTGTGGCTTCAACATATTGTGTAGGTATACCAAGTAGATCTGTGGGTTGAATTTTAATTTTGGGCATTAATGCTTTTAATCGTTCAACCAAGAAACTATTTAACGCACCACCACCACATAAATATATTTCAGTGATATTTGCATCATGGGAATCTATTGCTTTTGCAATGCTCAATGCCGTGAGTTCCAAAAGCGTTCTCTGGATATCTTGCCTTGAGTAAGATTTTTGTAGGTGTTTATTAAGCCATGCTTCATTAAAGTGATCACGGCCTGTACTTTTAGGCGCTGTTTTTTCAAAATAAGCATCTTTAAAAAAAGCATCAAGGAGTGTTTCAATAATTTTACCCTCTTTAGCCCATGCACCATTCTCATCAAATGCTTGATTTCGATGCGTCTTGCTCCAGTGATCTAATAAAATGTTTCCAGGGCCCGTATCAAAACCT
Organism: Candidatus Methylopumilus sp.; assembly: GCA_036567085.1. Lineage (GTDB taxonomy): Bacteria > Pseudomonadota > Gammaproteobacteria > Burkholderiales > Methylophilaceae > Methylopumilus. Next base: position 7,029 of record DATCVG010000020.1, on the reverse strand, counting down.
GACACAGTAGTTTTAGGATTTAATAGAGTGACATTAGCAATTCCTCCAATATTAAGAATGGCACGATAAGTGGTTGGATGTGAAAAAATTTCTTGATGAAATGCGGGTACCAATGGAGCACCTTGTCCACTTGCTGCAACATCTCGACTTCTAAAATCAGCAATCACATTGATATTGGAAAGCTCGGCTAAAAGTGCAGGATTTCCAATTTGCAAGGTGAAGCCTTTTTGAGGTTGATGACGAATGGTTTGCCCATGAAATCCGATGGCTCTGATATCTTTGGATACGACATTTGTTTTTTTAAGCAAAGCTTCAATCGCTTCATAAGCTTTTTTGCTCACTATATTGCCTATGACGAGACTTTCTTCAAGCTCATTAGTATTTGGTGAATGAAGTCCTAATAAAGCCATTTTGAGTTTATCCTCATAGGGCACATAGCTATGACCTATAATTTTGATGTCTTGAGATTTTTCACCAAAATTGACGAGCACTGCATCCATGCCATCAAGGCTGGTGCCGGACATAAGACCTATAAATAATTCATTCATGTGTGAGATTGTAAATGGTTTATTTCCGCTATTTTCCATATTGGTAAAATAATTTAGGCTAAAATGATGGCAATTATTAAACTTCAATAAAACCATTCGGAAATATTTGTGGCTACTGAAATCAATCAAGCATTAGCGCTCATTAAAAGAGGCGCTGAAGAAATTCTTATAGAAGAAGAACTTCTCGAAAAACTCAAAAAAGGAAAACCTTTACGAGTAAAAGCTGGCTTCGATCCTACGGCCCCCGATCTTCATTTAGGCCATACCGTTCTATTAAATAAACTTAGACAATTTCAGGATTTAGGCCACCACGTTTTATTTTTAATTGGCGACTTCACAGGGATGATTGGGGATCCTACAGGTAAAAGTGCGACACGACCCCCTTTGTCTCAAGATGAAGTTAAAAAAAATGCTGAGAGTTATGCCGAGCAAGTTTTTAAAATATTAAAACGTGATCAAACCGAAGTCGTTTTTAATTCAACATGGCTTACCGATTTGGGTGCTGCTGGTATGTTGAAGTTAGCGGCAAGCCATACAGTCGCACGAATGCTAGAGCGTGATGATTTTAGTAAGCGATATAAAGCAAACCAGCCTATCGCTATTCATGAATTTTTATATCCCCTTCTTCAAGGTTATGACTCTGTGGCATTAAAAGCAGATGTGGAATTAGGCGGTACTGATCAAAAATTTAATTTATTAATGGGTCGCGAATTACAAAAACAATCAGGCCAATCTCCGCAATGTGTGATTACGATGCCACTTCTCGAAGGCTTAGATGGCGTCCAAAAAATGTCTAAATCGCTAGGTAATTACATTGGGATTAATGAAGCACCTGAGATAATTTTTGCAAAAATTATGTCAATTTCAGATGAATTAATGTGGCGATATATTGAGTTACTTTCTTTTGCAACTTTGGATGAGATTCAAAATTGGAAAGCAAACGTAAAGGCAGGTCAAAACCCTCGTGATATCAAAGTTACTTTTGCTCAAGAAATTGTGGCGCGCTTTCATTCTAAAGAGGCCGCTACCCAAGCGCTCGATAATTTTCAAACTCGCGCTAAAGGTGGCATTCCAGAAAATGTGCCTGAGGTAAACATCACTATTCAAACTGATACGATAGGTATTTTACAGATTCTTAAAGAGGCGGCTCTTGTGGCGAGTACTTCAGAAGGTATGCGTCTTATTGAGGGCGGTGGTATTAAAATTGACGGCGAGCGTCTTGAAGATGGCAAAAAAATGATCTCTAAAAATAGTGAATTTGTGGCTCAAGTAGGCAAACGAAAATTTGCCAAGATTAAAGTGGTTTAATGTGATGGATCACATTGATTTTTAATGAAGTTTTGATTTCAATTATCTGAATTTATTGATATAATTCTGCATGAAAATAATGATGGGCTTTAGGCCCATTTTTTGTTTCTGCAACTTGGTAATTTTAGGAAGTCAGACTTAGATGGAAAAGCTTGAAACATTAATTGAAAAAACTCTACAACAGCTTGGATACGAGTTGGTCGATTTAGAAATTTCAAATCGAGGAAAGCTTTTACGTGTTTATATTGACAAGCCTGATTCTGTGACGATTGATGATTGCACTTTAGTAAGCAACCACCTAGGTCACGTATTTACCGTAGAGCAGGATTTAGATTACGACCGACTAGAGGTGTCATCCCCTGGTATGGATCGGGTATTAAAGAAATTAGCTGATTTTGAACGCTTTAAAGGTGAGCGAGCTTCTGTGAAGTTAAGAATGCCTTTAGATGCGCGTAAAAATTTTTTAGGCACTATTGATGGGACGGAAAAAGATACTGTACTTTTGATGTGCGAGGGTGAGCTTTATCGTTTTGCTTTATCGAATATTGATAAAGCGCGATTGAGCCCAGAATTTAAACGTTAGAAAATGATTTGCGGAGATTGAAATGAGTCGCGAGATTTTATTATTAGTAGATGCTTTAGCCCATGAAAAAAATGTGAACAAAGAAGTGGTCTTTGAAGCACTTGAATCAGCTTTGGCTTCTGCTACAAAGAAAAAAAATACAGAAGATATTGATGTGCGCGTCGAAATCAATCGCGATACGGGCGAATATAAATCTTTTAGACGTTGGACGATTTTGAATGATGAGCTTATTGAAAATGAAGATGCTCAGATCTCTCTGGCTGATCCTCGCGCAGAAGGCAAAGCTGAAAATGATACGATTGAAGTACCTTTGGAATCCATTGAATTTGGTCGCATTGGTGCACAAGCAGCAAAACAAGTGATCCTACAAAAAGTCCGTGAAGCTGAAAGAGAGCAAATTTTAGAAGACTTCTTAGGCCGTAATGAAAAATTAGTGACAGGTGTGATTAAGCGTATGGATCGCGGCAATGGCATTATTGAAGTGGGTCGCATTGAAGCAGTGCTTCCGCGCGATCAAATGATCCCTAAAGAAAATTTACGAATCGGTGACCGCGTGCGAGCTTATCTTACAAGCGTTGAAAGAAGTCACCGTGGACCACAATTGATTTTATCCAGAACAGCACCTGAATTTCTTGTTCGTTTATTTGAGCTTGAAGTACCTGAAATTGAAGAAGGTTTATTAGAAATTAAATCTGCATCACGTGATCCAGGCTTGCGTTCAAAAATTGCTGTAAAAGCAAACGATCAAAGAATTGATCCAGTAGGCACATGTGTCGGTATGCGTGGATCAAGAGTTCAAGCAGTGACGGGCGAACTTGCGGGGGAGCGTGTTGATATTGTTTTATGGTCTATGGAGCCAGCACAGTTCGTGATTAACGCCATGGCACCTGCTGAAGTTTCAAGCATTGTAGTCGATGAAGAAAAACACAGCATGGATGTTGTCGTGAATGAAGAAAACTTAGCGCAAGCGATTGGTCGAAATGGACAAAATGTTCGTCTTGCATCTGAACTCACAGGTTGGAATATTAATATTCTGACGGAAGAAGAATCTTCTAAGAAAAATGAAGAGGAATATGCAAGTACAAGTCAATTATTCATGGCGAAACTTGATGTGGATGAAGATGTGGCTGATATTCTTGTGCAAGAAGGATTTAGTACATTAGAAGAAATTGCTTATGTACCATTACAAGAAATGATTGAGATCGAAGCATTCGATGAAGACACAGTGAATGAACTTCGTTCACGTGCGAGAGCTGCTCTTCTTACTGAAGCGATTGCTAAAGAAGAAAAAGTTGAAGAGGCAGCTGAAGACTTACTTACGATGGAAGGTATGGATGACGCTACGGCAAATCTTCTTGCATCAAAAGGTATTTCAAAAATGGAAGATCTTGCAGATCTTGCTGTAGATGAATTGGTTGAAATGACTTCAATGGATGAAGAGCGTGCGAAACAGTTAATTATGACTGCCAGAGCGCCTTGGTTTGTTTAGAGGCATGTACATCCTTCGATGAATATTATGAGGTATTAAATGGGACAATCAACTGTCACTAAATTTGCTGAGGAATTAGGATTGCCTGTTGATTTATTAATCGAACAGCTTAAAAGTGCTGGCGTAAATAAATCAGCAGCAGAAGATTCATTAACCGAACTAGATAAATCAGCATTGCTTGAATATCTTCGTAAGGAGCATGGTCAATCTCAAGCGCCAAAAAATAAAATCACTTTAACGCATAAGCAAAACAAAGAGATTAAAAAAACAGATAGCACAGGACGCGCTCGCACCATTCAAGTTGAAGTCCGAAAAAAACGTGTTCTGGTAAGACGTGAAGATGGACAGCCTGTTGATACAACAATTGAAGCACCTAAGCCTGTTGAGTCAGTTGCGAAACCTGAGGCAAAAGGTCATGTGCTTGGTGAAGATCAATTATCGATGAGGGAAGATGAAGCTAAGCGTCATGCAGCGCTTGCTGCAGCGCAAGCTGAGGATATTAGAAAAAAACAAGAAGCCGTTGCAAAAGTAAACGCATCGCCAGCAGCCAAATTAAGTGAGGGCACACTACATCGCCCTGCTTCTAAAGCTGGCGTTAAAGTAGAAGGTAAAGACAAACAAATTGATAAGAGCGAGAAGGATTGGTCTGATCGCGAATTTAAAAAACGTACACTGAAAGGCCGTGGTGATTCTAGCGCTGCCTCAGGATGGCGCTCACCTAAATTAAAATCAAAACATCGCGAAGAGAATGAAGAGTCAACATTTGTGGCGCCCACCGAACCGATCGTTCGCGATATTCACGTACCAGAAACGATTTCAGTGGCTGACTTAGCCCATAAGATGTCAGTGAAAGCTACCGAAGTGATTAAGGTGCTCATGAATATGGGCATGATGGTTACAATCAATCAAATTCTAGATCAAGATACTGGAATGATTGTGGTCGGTGAAATGGGCCATAATGCGATTGCAGCTTTAGATAATGATCCCGAAGCACTGATTGATCAAGACTCAACAGTAGAGGCTATTTTAGAAATGCGTCCTCCAGTGGTAACTGTCATGGGTCACGTGGATCACGGTAAAACATCACTCCTTGATTACATTAGAACAACACGCGTGGCTTCTGGCGAAGCAGGCGGTATTACACAACATATTGGTGCATATCACGTGGAAACACCTCGTGGCATGGTGACTTTTTTAGACACACCAGGCCATGAAGCGTTTACGGCCATGCGCGCTCGCGGTGCTAAAGCTACCGATATTGTGATTCTGGTGGTGGCAGCAGATGATGGCGTTATGCCACAAACCATTGAAGCGATTCATCATGCAAAAGCAGGCAATGTGCCGCTTGTAGTTGCAATTAATAAAATTGATAAGCCTGAAGCAGCCCCTGAGCGGGTGAAGATGGAGCTTGTTGCGCAAGAAGTGGTGCCTGAAGATTTTGGTGGTGACACCATGTTCGTAGAAGTCTCTGCAAAATCAGGACAAGGTATTGATAAATTGCTTGAGTCAGTCCTTCTTCAAGCTGAAGTATTAGAGCTCAAAGCACCTAAAAATACCCCAGCTAAAGGCATCGTGATTGAAGGCCGTTTGGATAAAGGTCGTGGCCCTGTGGCAACTATTCTTATTCAATCAGGTACATTAAAACGCGGCGATACATTATTAGCAGGATCAGCTTTTGGTCGTATCCGTGCGATGCTCGATGAAACAGGTAAAGAAATTAAGGAAGCAGGACCTTCGATTCCTGTTGAAGTATTAGGTCTCGCAGATGTGCCGAATGCAGGCGAAGAGGTCGTGGTATTAAATGATGAACGCAAAGCGCGAGAAATTGCTTTATTCCGTCAAGGTAAATTCAGAGATGTGAAATTAGCAAAACAACAAGCTGCCAAACTTGAAAATATATTTGATCAAATGGCTGAGGGTAGCGTCAAAGTATTACCACTCATTATTAAATCTGATGTGCAAGGTTCTTACGAAGCGTTATCCACATCACTCCAAAAATTATCGACCGATGAAGTTAAAGTAAATGTGATTCACATGGGTGTAGGTGCCGTCACTGAATCTGATGTGAACTTAGCCAGTGCATCAAAAGCGATTTTGATTGCCTTTAATGTAAGAGCAGAAGCAGGTGCTCGTAAACTCATCGATTCACTTGAAGTCGATGTTCACTATTACAGCATTATTTATGAAGCTGTGGATCAAGTGAAAGCAGCGCTTGGTGGATTATTATCTCCTGAGCAGAAGGAAAGCGTCATTGGTATGGTTGAAATTCGCGAAGTATTCAAAATTTCTAAAGTGGGTTCTATCGCCGGTTGTTACGTTCAAGATGGTGTGATTCGAAGAAACTCAATGGTACGCGTCTTAAGAAATAACGTTGTGATTCATTCAGGCGAACTCGATTCATTGAAACGTTTTAAAGATGATGTGAAAGAAGTTAAAAATAATTTTGAGTGCGGGCTCTCTATTAAAAACTTTAATGAAATTGAAGTGGGGGATATGCTCGAAGTATTCGAAGTGGTTGAGGTTGCGCGTAAGCTTTAACCATGGTGAATCGATCTTATGCGAGAAGTGATCGCATTTCAGAGCAAATTAAGCGAGAACTCGCAGAGCTTATTCAGTCAGAACTCAAAGATCCTGCAGTAGGAATGCTGACGATTACTGAAGTACAAGTCACTCCTGATTTACTCCACGCTAAAATATATTTTACATCCCCCACTAATGATCCTTTGATTATGCAAGGCCTTGAGCGCTCTAGGGGATATCTGCGTGCGCAATTATCAAAGCGCATGGCAACTCGCGGCATACCGCAACTTCATTTTGTGTACGATACGTCCATTGATGAGGGTATGAAAATTTCACAACTCATTAAAGACGCACTTCCTCCTCAGTAATTTATTTCCATGCAAAAGAAGTCTTTGAGGCGCGAGATTGATGGCGTTTTTTTACTCGATAAGCCGCTTGGATTTTCTTCAAATCAAGCGTTAAAAAAAATTCAATGGCTGTTTAATGCAAAAAAAGCAGGACACACAGGTACTCTTGATCCTATGGCTTCAGGACTTTTACCTATTTGTTTAGGCGAAGCTACAAAATTCTCTCATCGTCTT
>DATCVG010000019.1:0-2469 GCA_036567085.1 Candidatus Methylopumilus sp. | reverse complement strand
AAGATATGGTTTAATTTTCTCCGCATGCGTCATGGATAGATCGAATTGTTCATTGACATCAATCGGATCTTTTTTTAAATAATGCTGCAAGACAAAATTATGGTAATCCATGACCTCAATGAGTTTCTTTTTGAATGAGTCTTGACTAAGTAAGTCATAGACGCGCAATGAACGACGCGCGACTTTATCTTCATAAGCTGGGCCAATACCCTTACCTGTCGTACCGATCTTCGATTCACGCATTGCTTCCCTAGCTTGGTCGAGTGCAACATGGTATTTTAAAATTAACGGACAACCTGGACTTACAAATAGACGATTACTGACTTCGATACCATCTTTTTCAAGCGTTTTAATTTCATGAAGCAAATGTCCAATATCGAGGACAACACCATTACCAATAAAGCAATCGACATTTTTGCGAATGATACCTGAGGGTACTAAATTTAATTTATATTCTTTTTGGTGTGAGCCTTGGCCAATGACTAGGGTATGTCCAGCATTGTGTCCACCTTGAAAGCGAACTACTCCTGCAGCATGATCAGTTAACCAATCAACAATTTTACCTTTACCTTCATCGCCCCATTGCGTGCCAATCACTACTAAATTTTTTGCCATCTTTAATTAGACCGTTTTCACTTTCCACGCTTGAGATGCGTCTTGAATCAGTATGCGATCACAATTATTTTCGACTGCCTTCATATTTCCAAATAAATCGATCGCAACAATTTCACCTTTTTGACGTAAAGATTCAATCGCTTTTTGTAATTCAGGATCATTATTGTGAGGCGCTAAAATAGCTTTGGCTTTTTTTCCGTTAGGAAATAAAGTGACTATATTTTTTAAATCCATAGTGAATCCTGTTGCAGGACGATTACGACCAAAAGAGGCACCGATATTGTCATAGCGACCGCCGAGTGCAATTGGCGAGTAGCAATTGTCTGCATAGACTGAAAATACCAAACCATTATGGTATTGATATCCTCGAATATCACTCAAATCATATGAAATTTTAATTGCATTATTTTTTAAAGCATCATCAATTTGTTTTAGAAATTGGAGTGCATTTTTAATCGTATGATTTTGTGGCAAAACTTTCTCAGCTTCTTTTAAGATATTCGCATCACCATAAAGATTCACTAGCGCGATCAATGCATCTCGATTTTTTTTATCTATTGATTTTGTCAAATCAACCACTTCTGGTTTGTCTTTTTTTTGCATGGCCTGATATAAACGATCGAGTTGATCGCGCGCCATATTCGATGAAGCAATTAAAGTGGTAAAAATATCAAGATGATTAAAGTCAAATACGGGATGTTTAATTCCAATCGTTTTAAGCGTCTTAATTAAAAGCGCTTGTATTTCAAGGTCAGCTTCAATACCTTTAAATCCGTAGAGCTCGGCTCCAATCTGGAAAGGCTCTCTTGATTGAAGAAAGCTTGCAGGCTTTGTTCTTAGGACTGAACCTGCGTAAGATAGTCTTGTCACTTCGTCATTTTGAATCAGATGGGCATCGATACGTGCCACTTGAGGGGTGATATCAGCACGAACCCCCATGAGTCTTCCTGATAACTGATCTACAACCTTAAATGTATCAAGATCCATATCTTGACCGTTACTATTTAAAGATTCAATGTATTCCAACATAGGGGGAATCACATAGAAATAACCATGCGCTTGATAAAGATCAAGAATAGAACGTCTTAAGGACTCGAGATAGGCTGCTTCATCAGGAAGCATATCTTCAACATAATCGGGGAGTGTCCATTGATTCATCGATTAACGACCTAAGAATATAAAAATTAATCCTAACAAAAAAGATATCAGACCCATAAAACGGATCTGACCACTTTTCATGGTAATGAGTTTTTTAAAAGTATCACGCCAGCCTTGAGGAAAAAATAAAGGCATAAAGCCTTCTATGACTAACATCAATCCTAAAGATGAAAAAAGCCAATTTTTCATCTTTTATTCTTTTTTCTTCTTTGAGCTTCGAAAGTATTTCAAAAAGTCAGAGGTTGGCTCGAGTACCATGACGTCACTTTTATCTTTAAAGCTATTTTTATAAGCCTCTATGCTTCGGTAAAAAGCATAAAACTCTGGATTCTTGCCATAGGCATTGGCATAAATTTCTGCAGCCTTTGCGTCCCCATCACCTTTTAATTTTTGAGCTTCTTTATAAGCTTCGGCAATAATAATATCGCGCTGTTTTTCAGCATCTGCACGAATTTTTTCTGAAGCTGCAAAACCTTGAGAGCGTAATTCATTTGCAACTGATTTACGTTCTGCATCCATTCGTTGATACACTGATTCACTCACTTCTTTTGGAAGGTCAACGCGTCTTAAACGTACATCTAATATTTGAATACCCAGAGAGCGCAAATCACGATCAGCGCGTTCAGTTAAAATTTGCATAATCTCAGTTCGCTCTCCTGAAACCACATCATGAATCGTTCTTTTACCAAACTCAGC
>DATCVG010000018.1:0-4500 GCA_036567085.1 Candidatus Methylopumilus sp. | reverse complement strand
AGACTATAGTTTCCGTAAGTTTTCCCTTGAAAATTGACCTGCACCACACTACCAGTTTCAAAATGCCAAAAAGTTTTAAAAGCAAAAAAAATAAAGATAAGACTTATTAAAATAATAAGACTATCACCTACAAAAAATTTAGCGCGTAATTTCAAGATGATTTTTTTTCCGAGCGTGGGCATCTAAAAATTGGATTCTATCTGCCATTGTTTGAGTCGCGGATATAAGCTTATCTTCAATGATGAGGTAATGACGAATATTAAGTTTTTCTGCAATAGCTCGTCGAGCTTCTCTTTTTGCAATAAAAAGTGGTTTCGATAATGCGTCAGATAAAGCACCTGCATTTTGAGCGGGTTCTATGAGGACTGTCACAGAATAAATACCTTGTACTGGAAATCCTGTAAAAGGATCGATGATATGGCAATAACGAATACCATCATTCATAAAATAACGTTGGTAATCGCCTGATGTACCAATCGCCCACCCATCAAGTAAGTCAAGTGTAGCAATCGCTTGTGAGCCTCTCGGATCTTGAATGCCTACACGCCAAGGCTTATTTCCATGTTGGCCGATTGCGATAATATTGCCACCGATATTGATGAGTGCATTTTTAATATGAAGATCACGAAGGATTTTGCTTGCTCGATCTAGCGCATATCCTTTTGCATATCCCCCAAGATCAATTTGAATGTGAGGATTAGTACTATGAATTGTGGAACCTGAAATATGGACTTGATCTAAAGATGGATGTCTTTCAACAAGGAATTTAATTTTAGATTGATCAGGATGTATTGGATTAAATTCATCTTGATGAAATCCCCAGTAATCGATGAGTTCCCCTATTGCTGGATTGAATAGATGATTAGAACCATCTTCCAAGCCCTTAACCTCTTTTATAATTTCAATGAGTTCTGCGGAGGCATTTTTATAGGGTTTATTTTTTGCTATCGATTCATTAAGATCGGTTAGGTCACTTTTTTTCCATGCATGAAGTGAATTATGAAGTCTTGTAAATTCTTTAAGAACGGCTTGTGTTGCTTCTTCCGCTTTTTTATCACTCTCGCCATAAATAGAAATATCGACGATAGTGCCAAATATATAATGCTTAGATTGGTATAAAGATGTTAGAGAGCAAGATTGAAGAAAACATAGGGTAAAGACAATAAAGAAAAACTTAATGAAGCGCATTGATAATAAGTTCTGCTGGATTTTGTTTTGTTTGTTCAAAAAGTTCAACGATACCAGTCGGGCTTGTGACATTAATTTCTGTTAGATAATCTCCAATCACATCAATGCCAACGAAATGAAGACCATCACTTAATAGTTTTTTACCTACAATCGTGGCTATCTCTATATCTCTTTTTGAAAGGGGTTGCGCAACACCTTGACCGCCCGAGGCAAGATTGCCTCGCGTTTCTCCTTCCATAGGAATACGTGCCAACGCATAGGGAAAGGGCTTGCCTTCGATAATGACAATACGCTTATCGCCTAATTTAATTTCTGGAATGTATTGCTGCGCCATGATCATTTGATGTCCATGATTGGTCATAATTTCTAAAATGACATTCAGGTTTTTTTCAAATTCACTGACACGAAAAATATTTTTGCCGCCCATGCCATCAAGAGGTTTTAAAATGATGTCGCCATGATCTTTAAAAAATCTCTTCACGATCTCTGACTTAGCGGTCACTAATGTTTTGGGAATGAGTGTATTGAATTGAAGTATCGATATTTTTTCATTCCAGCTTCTAATCGAAGAAGGTTTATTGAACACCTTCACATTTGATTTTTCAGCGATATCTAATAAATAAGTCGTATGAAGATAAGCTTGATCGACGGGTGGATCTTTCCTCATAAAGAGTGCGTGAAAAAATGAAACGGGATGCGTTTCATAGACCTTTGAATGCTTGGGGAAAGTATCTAACTCAAAGCGATATGTTCTACAAAATAATTGGTTGGCATCAATATATAGATCATGCTGTAAACAAAAATAAACTTCATGATTTTTTTTAACCGCTTCCTTCATTAAAGCTAGGGTTGAATCCTTCTTTAATTGAAGCGATTGTGGTGGGTCGATAATAAAAAGAATAGGCATCATTTATTGATTCATCGGGTCATGTGTTTCAAGTTCAATAGACGCTGCAAGCAATGCCAATCTTGCAATAACACCATAAGCATAGAATCGATTAGGTGTTGAAAGCGGCGATTCATCAATTTCAGGGGTAGAACAAGAAGTTTCAAAAGCTAAAGGTACAAAATGCATACCGGGCGCATTCAAGTTCTCATCTTTACCTCGAGTGGTATGTACGCGGTAAAAACCACCAATGACAAAATGATCTATCATATAAACCACAGGCTCGGCGACCGCTTCATTAATACACTCTTCAGAATAGACACCTTCTTGAATAATCACCTCTGATACTTCAAGACCTTCTTTGACAACAGACATTTTATTGCGTGATTTTCGATTTAAATTTTTTAATTCGTCACCACCCTTGACTGTAATGATACCCATGCCATAGGTGCCGGCATCTGCCTTCACAATGACAAAGGGCTCATGCTCGATTTTATATTCCTTATATTTCAATCGAATCTTCGTTAAGATTTGATCTACTTTTTCCGCAAGCTCATCTTCTCCTTGTCTTGCATGAAAATCAATCTGACTCGCATGATCAAAATAAGGATTGATGAGCCAAGGGTCGACTTTAATAAATTCAGAAAATGATTTGATGACTTCATCATAAGCTTTAAAGTGCTGAGATTTTCTGCGTGTTGCCCAGCCTGCATGCAGAGGGGGAATTAAATTTTGTTCAAGATTTTTTAATATTTCAGGAATGCCAGCAGATAAATCATTATTTAATAATATGGCACACGTATCAAAATTACCAAGTATTTTATTTTCAAGCACTAATCTATTTTTAATGCGCTTGAGAGGCTCAATAAGTAAAGATTTATTATCTTCAATAGAAATGGTTATGGGTTCTTTAATGGTTTCATCTAAACTACCAATACGCACATCTAAACCCGATTTTCTTAATATATTTTTTAACTCAAATAAATTTTTTAAGTAATAAATATTACGTGTGTGATTTTCAGGAATGATAAGGAGGCGATGTGCTTCAGGGCAAACTTTCTCAATTGCCACCATTGCAGCCTGAACAGAAAGTGATAAAAAATCTGGATTTAAATTGTTAAATCCTCCTGGAAAAAGATTGGTATCAACAGGTGCTAATTTAAACCCTGCGTTCCTTAAATCAACAGATGCGTAAAAAGGTGCTGCATGTTCTAGCCATTGTGTTCGAAACCAATGTTCAATATTTGCCATTTCATGAATGAGATGTTTTTCTAATGAAAGAAGTGGGCCTGTGAGTGCGGTTTTTAAATGAGGAACCATTTAGTTCTGTACCTCATGCGCTTGAAGGTCAGCATGGTAACTACTCCTCACCATAGGCGCACTTGCGACCGATAAAAATGACATATGAATTGCTTCGTCTTTTAAGCTATCAAATTCTTTTGGATCTACATAGCGATCTACGGGAAGATGATGGACGCTAGGCTGTAAGTATTGCCCAAGCGTCAGCATTTCAACTTTATGCACTCTTAAGTCTTTCATGACTTCTATAATTTCAGGATTAGTTTCACCGAGCCCTAACATCAGACCTGATTTTGTGGGTATGTTTGGAAATTTCAATTTGAAATTAAGTAGTAAATTAAGCGAATGTTGATAGTCAGATCCCGGACGTGCTTTTTTATAAAGTCTTGGAATGGTTTCAAGATTATGATTAAACACATCAGGTGGCATCAAGCTTAAGATATCGAGGGCTTTATCAAGGCGTCCTCTAAAGTCAGGCACTAAAATTTCAATTTTAGTATGAGGTGAAATGCTACGAATTTCTTTAATACAATCGACAAAATGCTGCGCACCACCATCTCGTAAATCATCACGATCGACACTGGTAATCACGACATATTTCAAATTAAGCTCTCGAATCGTTTGAGCTAATTTTTTTGGCTCTTCTAGATCAGGTGGCAAGGGCCTGCCATGGCCCACATCACAGAATGGACAGCGTCTTGTGCAAAGGTCACCGAGGATCATAAATGTCGCAGTGCCTTGACTAAAGCATTCACCAATATTAGGGCAGCTTGCTTCTTCGCATACGCTATGAAGATTATTTTTTCTTAAAATAGATTTAATTTCATTGAATCGCTGGCTTTGAGGGAGCTTCATTTTGATCCAATGCGGTTTTGCTTTCAGGGGCGCTTCAATAATTTTGATAGGAATTTTAGAAGTCTTCTCGAAATCAGTTTCTTTAATACCTATTGCTTTTGAAGTATGAGATTTCATGACTTTAAATTGAGTAATTGATGTTTAATATCATTTGCAATTTCTAGGCCGATATTTTCAATCGATACATCATTGATAAATGTTTTTAATTGTGTCATTTGTAAATTTTTATAACCACAAGGATCAATCGCTTCAAAAGGAGTTAAATCCATATC
>DATCVG010000017.1:0-14142 GCA_036567085.1 Candidatus Methylopumilus sp. | reverse complement strand
TGGCTGAAGTGATTTGAGGTAAAGTCATTTCAAGATCAATGAGCAGTGTTTGTGGAAGTGCGCGTTCCCAGTCAGAGACACCGATAATGGTTTCAATTTTCATCTCTTCTATAAAAATAAGTGGGGCCATCTTGAGTGCTTCAAAAAATTGTAAAATAGAGTTTTCATTATAAAGTGATTTTCAAATGATGAATGTGATTTACCTTCTTTTTAGTTATCTCATCGGTGCTATTTCATTCGGTATCATCATCAGCCATATTTTTTCTCTGCCTGATCCTCGAACTATTGGTTCTAAAAATCCGGGCGCAACGAATGTTTTACGAACCGGAAAAAAATTAGCAGCTTTACTTACTCTTTTAGGTGATGCTTTAAAAGGTGCTTTAACAGTCGGTTTAGCCCAATATTTTGAATTGCCATCCCTTATAGTGGGATTCATTGCGATTGCAACCCTCATAGGACATGTCTTTCCTATTTATTATGGCTTTAAAGGCGGCAAGGGCGTTGCTACAGCAGCAGGTATTCTCTTTATGTTTTCGTGGGTCATGGGGCTTATAATATTGGCCATATGGCTCGGCGTATTTTTTATTTGGCGTTATTCATCACTAGCGGCCATTCTTGCAGCAAGTTTATCCCCTGTAATTGGCTTTTTTTATAAGATTGATTTTTATGAGTTGATCGCAACATCCATCATCGCGCTCATTTTAATTTTGCGTCATATTGAAAATATTAAACGTTTAATTGATGGAACTGAATCAGGTTTTAAAGATAAGAAATAGTTTTTAAGCCAATTGCCATCTGGGTTTGACTGAAAAACCAAGATCACGCTTTAAAGAAGTATCTAAACGCATTGCACCTGCAAAAGCAATCATGGCACCATTGTCCGTACAAAACTCTAAGCGAGGAAAAAATACTTCATAATTTTTTTGAGCGAATGCATTGACTAACTTTTGTCGTAATTGTTTATTAGCCCCGACACCGCCTGATACAACAAGCTCTTTTAAGCCTGTTTGATCTAAAGCATGAAGACATTTTTTAGTTAATACATCGGTGATTGCTTCTTGAAATGCAAATGCGACATCTGCTTTAATTTCATCGGTTAAATATTCTTGCCCACTAATAAGATGTAGAACCGCTGTTTTCAATCCACTAAAACTAAAATTTAAATCTTTACTATGAATAAGAGGTCTCGGTAAGTCAAAATGAGGTTTGCCTTTTTCGGCGAGAAGAGATAGAGCTAAACCACCCGGATATCCTAAACCTAATAATTGTGCAGTTTTATCAAAAGCCTCCCCTGCGGCATCATCTAATGTATCGCCAATCATTTCGTAGAGACCCATTTTTTTTACATGAATAATTTGTGTGTGACCCCCTGAAACAAGAAGGGCTAGAAAAGGAAAGTTGGGTGCATTTTTTTCTAATAATGGGGCTAATAAATGACCTTCTAAATGGTGGATCGGGATAGTAGGAATTTGAAGCGAAAAAGCTAAGGCTTCAGCAAGTGAACTTCCGACCAATAAGGCTCCGGATAATCCGGGCCCTTGGGTGTAAGCGATCGCATCTACATCCTCTTTTTTATGCCCCGTATTCTTAAAAAGACTTTCAAGTAATGGCAAAATAAGCCTAATGTGGTCTCGAGACGCCAATTCAGGGACCACGCCACCGTATGCCTCATGAAGGTCGACCTGAGAATGAAGGACATGGCCTAAAAGGCCTTTTTCACTGTCAAAAAGGGCTAATCCAGTCTCATCGCAGGAGGTTTCAATACCAAGGACTAACATGGGTTTAAGGCTCAAAAAAGATTGATAAATGAATAGATTAGCATTAAAATAACGCACTTTTCCGAAATTCCATTTGGAAAAACACACAAAAACGCATTATTTAAAATAAGAGAGTTTAATGTCAACAGTACGTGTAAAAGAAAACGAGCCATTCGACGTAGCACTCCGTCGTTTCAAGCGCTTAATTGAGAAGACCGGCCTTATTAACGACTTACGTGCGCGTGAGTTCTATGAGAAGCCAACATGGGAACGTAAACGTAAAGCTGCTGCTGCAGTGAAGCGTCAGTACCGTCGTCTTCGCAATCAAATGCTCCCCCCAAAATTATTTTAATTTTTTTAAGATGTCCTTAAAAGTAAAAATTACTGAGGACATGAAAGAAGCTATGCGCGCTAAGGACGTTGTTCGCCTTGGCACGATTAGACTTCTTCAATCAGCTATTAAACAACGTGAAGTCGATGAACGCATTGAATTGACCGATCAAGATGTGATGGCTGTCATTGAAAAAATGTTAAAACAACGTCGTGATTCCATTGAGGCTTATGAATCCGCAGCAAGGCAAGATTTAGCGGATGCTGAGAAAGCTGAAGTGGTAATTTTGCAAAGTTATCTTCCGAAAGCTTTAACTGATGAAGAAGTGGGCGCCATTCTAGATGCTGCGATTACAGCCACGAATGCGACAAGTATTAAAGAGATGGGTCAAGTGATGGCGATCGTGAAACCCCAAGTCGTGGGTCGAGCAGACATGGGTAAATTATCTGCGCTCATCAAACAAAAGCTCGGTTAAGAACTCAATATAAAAATTTAAAAAAATGATGAAGGAGCTTAAGGCTCCTTTTTATTTTTAAGCTATGATTAAACGCATATGATTCCAGAGTCATTCATCCAAGAACTTTTAAATCGCGTCGATGTGATCGATGTGATTGATAAAAGTGTGCCTTTAAAAAAAGCAGGTAGTAACTATGTTGCTTGCTGTCCCTTTCATCAAGAGAAGTCACCTTCATTTACAGTAAGTCCCTCTAAACAGTTTTACCATTGCTTTGGATGCGGTGCACACGGATCTGCTTTAAGTTTTCTCATTGAATATCAAGGCATGAGTTTTGTGGATGCGGTGGAAGATCTTGCTAAATCAGTGGGCTTAACTGTCCCACAAGATACACAAAAAATTTCACCTGAAGTCAAAGAAAAAAATTTAGCTTTAGGTGAGGCATTACAAATTGCTTCTCAGTATTACCAAAGTGCTTTAAAAAAATCAGAACGTGCGATTGAGTATTTAAAAAAACGTGGGCTTACAGGACAAATTGCTAAAACATTTCAATTGGGTTACGCGCCCGAAGGTTGGCAAAATTTAGAAAGTGTCTTTAAAAAATATGATGACGAAGCGCTGAATATAGCAGGACTTGTGTTAAAGAATGATCAAGGTAAGCGCTATGATCGTTTCCGTGATCGCATTATGTTCCCGATTCATAATATGAAGGGTGAAATCATTGGCTTTGGTGGGCGTGTCATTAATCCTGAAGATACCCCTAAATATTACAACTCACCTGAAACGCCACTTTTTCAAAAGAGCCAAGAGCTCTATGGACTTTTTGCAGCACGTCGATCCATTCGTGAAAAAGGTTGTGTGCTTGTCGTTGAGGGCTATATGGATGTGGTAGGTCTTGCGCAATTTGGTGTCATGAATTCGGTTGCAACATTAGGCACTGCTACATCTGCATTTCATATTAAAAAATTAATGCGTCAGACCGATACGATCATCTTTTGTTTTGATGGCGACAATCCAGGCAAAGCCGCAGCATGGCGTGCCATGATGAATGCGCTTCCAAGCTTGAACGATAAAGTGGTTTTGAAATTTTTATTTTTACCTGAAGAGCATGATCCCGATAGCTTTATCAGAGCGCATAGCAAAGAAGCTTTTGAATCGATGATGCAAGATGCAATGCCGCTATCACAATATTTAGTGCAACACCTAACTGAAAAAAATCATTTAGCCACTCAAGAAGATAAAGTGAAATTTCTTAATGAAGCAGAACCGATTTTAAAAGAAATCACAGCCCCTAAATTAAGCTTACTTTTACGTAAGCGTTTTGCAGAATTACTTCATTTGAACGATAAAGAAATAGATCAATTACTTCATGTGGCACAACCACAAGTGCAAAACAATAAAACGAATATCAAAACGAAGGGCAAGCTTCCTTCTTCAGTGAAACGTAAATTTATCTTGCTGCTTATTTTAAAGCCTCAGCTTGCTATTACGGAGGATTTGGCTTTGGCCCAAAGTGATACTTTTGAAGACGATTTACTTAAAAAAGTTTTAGCACTTGCTTTAAATCAACCGGAATCGAAACCTTCCTCTATCCTTCATGGTCTAAAAGCACAGGTGGATAGTGTCATCATGGATTTGGTGCATGAAGAATTGACTTATTTTGATGATCAGATCCATTTTGAGTCTGAAATTGAGGGGTCTAGGAAAACATTACGAAAGCAGGCGGAAGCCTCTAAAACCAAAGCCCATTTTAGTGCTTTGAAGGATAAGCCTTTAAGTAGCTTAACTGATGAAGAAAAAGCGCACCTTAAAACCCTCACACAAAGACCCAAAACACCCCCTAAAACTTGAGCCTTTCATTGACCAAAAAGGGCATTTTTGGTACACTTGAAGGTTACGCGTTTATTTATATTTTGTTGATTTATAAGGCAAAATAAGCCCTAACAAGAAGAGGTAGAGCATGGCCAGACCAAAAAAAGACCCGTCGCAAAAAAAGAACCCCAAAATGAAAGATTTTTATGGAAATGCGAATGATGCAAATCCTAAGGATGTCGAAGAGCGACGTACCCGTCTTAAATCGTTAATCGTTCTTGGTAAAGAGCGAGGCTATCTCACTTTCGCTGAAATTAACGACCACTTGCCCGACGAAATTCAAGAGTCCGAACAAATCGAAGGCATTGTCAGCATGATCAACGATATGGGGATTATGGTCTATGAACAAGCCCCTGATGCAGAAGCCCTTCTGATGGCTGATGTACCGCCCCCTGTGACGGACGAAGAAGCCGCTGAAGAAGCTGAGCAAGCCCTTGCTACTGTAGATTCTGAGTTTGGTAGAACGACAGACCCTGTCCGCATGTACATGCGCGAAATGGGAACCGTCGATCTATTAACGCGCGAGGGCGAAATCGAAATTGCAAAACGTATTGAAGATGGCTTAAAACATATGGTGCAAGCCATTGCTGCGTGTCCGACAACGATTACTGAACTGCTTGCGATGGTCGATAAAGTTGAATCGAATGAATTGAGTGTTGACGAAGTGGTCGATGGGTTAATCGATATCGAAGTCGAAGCGCCTATGGTGGCAGCTGATCTTGAAGAAGAAGCCGAAGAAGATATTGATGAAGAAGAAGACGATGATGCAGATGGCGCTAAAGCTGCTGCCATCTCAGCTGAAGCACTCGCAAAATTACGTGAAGAGGTCTTAACACGTTTTGCTGCGATTCGAAAAACCAATCAGAAGATGAATGATATTCGTCTTAAAAAAGGCATTGACGATCCTGCTTATAAAAAACTCCATGAATCTGTTTTAAAAGAATTGATGGAATTTAGATTCTCAGCAAAACAAGTCGAAGCACTTTGTGACTCTGTGAGAGATCGTGTCAATGAAATTAGAACGCACGAAAGAAAATTGATGGATTTCTGTGTCGATAAATCAGGCATGCCTCGTACGCATTTTATTAAGAGTTTTCCAGGTAATGAAACCAATCTTCATTGGCTAACCGATGAACTCAAACACGATAAGCCATACAATGCAAAGCTCGAACGCTTTAAACACTCGATCGTAGACCAGCAAGATCAATTGATTGCAATTGAAAAAGAAGCAGGTTTGTCGATTAAAGATTTAAAAGAAATAAATAAGCAAATGACAACAGGTGAAGCGAGAGCGCGCCGTGCAAAACGTGAAATGATCGAAGCTAACTTACGTCTTGTGATTTCGATCGCAAAAAAATATACCAACCGCGGCCTTCAATTCTTGGATCTCATTCAGGAAGGTAATATCGGTTTAATGAAAGCGGTGGATAAATTTGAATACCGTCGTGGGTATAAATTTTCAACGTATGCGACTTGGTGGATTCGCCAGGCAATCACACGTTCGATTGCTGACCAAGCAAGAACTATTCGTATTCCAGTCCATATGATTGAAACGATTAATAAGATGAATCGTATTTCACGACAAATTTTGCAATCGACAGGTGCTGAACCTGATCCATCGGTGCTCGCTGAAAAAATGGAAATGCCGGAAGACAAGATTCGTAAGATTTTAAAAATTTCTAAAGAGCCTATTTCCATGGAAACCCCGATTGGCGATGATGAAGATTCTCATCTTGGCGACTTTATTGAAGATGCTGCGACATTGACACCGATTGATGCGGCTGTGTATGGGTCTCTTCGTGATGTGACGGCAGAAATTTTAGAATCACTGACACCACGTGAGGCGAAAGTTTTACGTATGCGTTTTGGTATTGAGATGAATACAGACCATACTTTAGAAGAGGTAGGTAAACAGTTTGATGTGACACGTGAACGTATTCGACAAATCGAAGCGAAAGCGCTAAGAAAATTAAGACATCCAACGCGCTCAGAGAGATTACGTAGCTTTTTAGAAAACGGAAAAGAATAAACCAATCTATCAGAGGGCCTATAGCTCAGTTGGTTAGAGCAGAGGACTCATAATCCTTTGGTCCCTGGTTCAAGTCCAGGTGGGCCCACCAAATTTAGTAAAAGGAAGGTAATAACATGACAAAAGAAGTGGTATTAAAATATTTACAAAAACACGGACAAAAGATCGATTACGAAATTGTCAAAGACACAGGTATTGATTTAAAAGAATTAAGAAAAACGATTTCTGAATTACAAAGTAAAAATCTTATACAGACATGTACCATCATCCAGCATGGTGCCAAAGGCAAGCTTATCGAGGGCATTCAATGCCGCATCGCAGGTTATACACCACCAGCAGCGCCAGGCAGAAAAGCACCTGCAGCACCACCGCAATAATTTAGATTAAATCTGACGTTCGACTTCTTCGATAATTGCAGAAGGCTTTATTTTTAAGGCAGAAGCTAATTTAAATATCGTGTAAAGGCTTGGGTCCTTGTGACCCATTTCTAATTCACTAATATAAGCGCGAGAAAGTCCTGATTCAATGGATAAGGCCTCTTGTGTGAACTTTTTAAAGAGCCTTTTTTTTCTTAATACAACACCAAAAGTGTTATCAATCTTTGTAAGTTTATTCACTCAATAACTATGCATTAAATTAAAAAATAATTCTGTCATTCTTAGGTGGCATAATTCAAAGTGGAAGTTGCAAGCGACAAATACTTGCAACTTATATATGGAATGAAAGGTAGAGAATTAGATGTACTATTTAATTTGCTAAATTATGAATACACATAAGTTATTTTCTGATGAGCTCAATAAAGCATTAAGGCTTAAGTAGAAATCTAAAAATATTTCTGCCCTTTATTTTGCAACTCAGTTTAATAAGCAGTGTAAAAAATCCTCACTTCATATTTCTCAAGAATCTGCGAGAAAATGGCTCAGAGGATTGTCCTTCCCTAACCAAGAAAGAGTGATGGTTCTAATTTTATGGTTGAAACTTGATAGCCGACTTTTTTATATCGAAAATCCTCAAACATCAAACGATGATATCGAGAACCAGGCTATTATTGCTGAAAAGGCTAAAGTCTTAAAAGAAACGCTTATTAAAATGACTACAAAACTTTTAGAACTTATTAAAACGATTCGTTAAAAAAGGCTTAACAATACACCTATGAAAATATTTATCTTAATTAGCTTCGCTATAGCATTTTATTTATTTAGAGTGAATGTTATGGCAACACCGATTTTAAAAATAGGTGATGACGCACCATCCTTTACGCTTCCAGATAGCCAAGACAATCAAGTCAGCTTAAATGATTATAAAGGTAAATGGGCTGTGCTTTATTTTTACCCAAAAGATGATACCCCTGGATGTACAAAGGAAGCATGTCAGTTTAGAGACGATTTTAAAACTCTAGAGGCTTTAGGCGCTAAAGTTGTTGGTATCAGTGTCGACGATAGCTTTTCTCATCGGAAATTTGCAGAAAAATATAATTTACCTTTTCCTCTTTTATCAGATGCTTCAGGAGAGGTTGCAGATCGATACGGTGCGTTGAATAATTTCTTAATAATCAAACTAGCTAAAAGATATACATACTTAATTAACCCGGAAGGTAAGATTGCTAAAATTTATCATAGCGTAGACACATCTAAACATAGCCAAGAAATTATTGAGGATCTAAAAAAGCTTAAAGAGTCAATTTAAGTTGAGAGTAACCGATCTATATGCTCGGCTAACTCAAAGTCCTTATCTGTAATGCCTGATGCATCGTGCGTATGAGTTTTAATGATAAGAGCGTTATGTCTAAAAATTAACTCTGGATGATGATTTAATTGATTAGCAATTTTTGCAATTTCATTTGCAATCTGAATAGATTCATCAAAATCCGCAGTTGAAAATTTCTTTTCAATAGAGGGAAAGATATAAGACCAAGTAGTACATCTAAGTTTTAATTTTTCTTCTATTTCTTTTGCGTTATAAGCCATAGGTTACCTTAATTGATGATATTTGAGCTCTGCAAGATTAATCAAATCCAAAGCTTTTTCGTGGGTTGCTTCTAAAATCACAGGTGGTGCAAGACCTTCTTCTAAAGCCTCAAGCCATCGACTGGCACACAAACACCATCGATCACCAGGTTTGAGACCTGCAAATTCAAATTCAGGTCTTGGTGTGATTAAGTCGTTGCCTTGTATTTTGGAGAATTGAAGAAATTCTTGAGTGACTTCAGCGCATACCGTATGCTGGCCAATATCTTGAGAGCCTGTTTCACAACACCCATTTCTAGTAAATCCTGTGATAGGGTTAAGGTTACAGATTTCTAATTTTGTTCCAAGGACATTTTTCATGGTTTTTTATAGTGCTGTTATGAACGATATTGATATAGTTAAGTCCCATAGACTATGAAAAAAGCTATAAGTTTATTTTTGTTACTCATCACGAGCCAAGTAGTAGCTCTTCCATCCTTCGAAAAACTATTAGAGCTTAATAACTCCATAGTGTCAGTCAATGTCGATTTGCCAGACGGATCCTCAGGCACAGGTTCAGGTGTGGTGGTGAGTAAAGAGTACGTGGCTACAGACTGCCATGTGATTGCGAATACTTTAGGGGCCAATATTTCCAAATTTGATGACACCTATAAACCGATTGGCTTTAAAGCTGATTGGAAACATGATTTATGTTTATTAAAATTTGAAGAGCTTCCCTTCAAACCTTTTCCCTTAAGAGACAGCAACACATTAAAGTATGAAGAAGATGTCTTTAGCGTGAGCTTTCCGAATGGAAGCAATGTGCCTCAGCCCTCATATGGATCAGTAAAAGCGATCCATCGTTTAGATAACAGTGTCATCATCAGATCTGATGCAGCATTCTCATTGGGCTCAAGTGGAGGCGGATTATTTGATGAAAAGTATAATTTAGTCGGCATTACAACATTCAAAAGTCCCGGACCCCAAGGGTTTTTTTATAGCTTGCCAGTTGAATGGATTAAACATTTAATGAATGAGCCGGATACTCAGTCTCTTAAAACTATGGACATACCATTTTGGGCCTTACCTTTTGAACAAAAACCCAATTTTATGAAGGTGGTGATTCCTTACCAAAATAAAGATTGGGATGCACTTAAATCTATTTCAGATTTGTGGATTAAAGAAGAATCTAATTCATCTGATGCATGGTATTTTTTAGGCTTAGCTGAGCAGGGCAAAAAAGATCTTAAAGCTGCAAAAGAGGCATTTTCTAGAGCCGAGAAAATAAACCCTAGACATGCAGATGCTATGATGGGACTTGCTGAAATAGCGGAATCCGAAAAAGATTTAGCGACCCTACAAAATATTCAAAAAAAGGTCAATCAATTAAATACAAGTTTTGCAGAAGTTATTTCGAATAAATTAGATAAGATAAAGTAAGATTTATTTTTTTTAATAAATCTTATTTCCAATATTTCAATATGCTAAAACAAGCTTTATCACTTGCAGAAAAAGGCTATCTTCCTGACGCGCTTATTCGTTTTGGTATTAGACAGCTTTTAAAAAAACGTCTTGAAGAAATTAGTCACAAAGATGCAGAAAAATCACAAGCCCTAAAAAGTGATTTTTTTGAGAGCATGGATCAATCACCCATTGCGCTAGTCCCTCACCTTGCAAATAAACAACACTATGAAGTGCCATCTACTTTTTTTGATTTTTGCTTGGGTAAACATAAAAAATACAGTAGTTGTTACTGGGATCAAAATACAAAAAATCTAGATGATGCAGAGTGGAATGCGCTGAAGATAAGTGCAGTTCATGCAGATTTAAAAAATGGTCAGACGATCCTTGAATTAGGTTGTGGGTGGGGCTCCTTGACTCTTTTTATGGCGCAACAATATCCACAGAGTCGAATCTTTGCGGTATCTAATTCAAACTCCCAGAGAATTTTTATTGAAGATGAGGCCAAGAAAAGGGAGCTTAAAAATATTCATGTTATCACGTGCGACATGAATCGGTTTAATCCTAAAAATTTTAAAATACCTAAAAGTTATGATCGTATTGTTTCGATTGAAATGTTTGAGCATATGCGCAATCATCGAAAACTTTATCGTATGCTTTATGAATGGTTAAAGCCAGGCGGAAAATTCTTTATGCATATTTTTGTGCATCAACATACGCCCTATGCATTTGAAGTAAAAGATGACGACGATTGGATGAGTAAGTTTTTCTTTTCAGGTGGTATGATGCCAAGCGATGATTTGCCATTACATTTTCAAGAACATTTAAAGCTAAGACAGAAATGGTGCTGGGATGGAACGCACTATGAAAAAACGGCAAATGCTTGGCTTGAAAATATGGATCAAGCAAAACTTGATATTTACCCTATCCTTCAAAAAACTTATGGCAATAAAAATGCAACGCAATGGTTTAATCGTTGGAGAATTTTTTATATGGCCTGTGCCGAATTATTTGGTTATCAAAATGGCCAACAATGGTGGGTGACGCACTATCAATTTGAGAAACCAAAAAATAAATGAAACTTATTAATTTTGGACTTTTTCAGTTAGGCTGGTTTGTTGCGGTTTGGGGAGCGGCTCATCAAAAATTGCTTCCATCGATGATAGTTGTCGCTTTAATAATAATGATTCATGTCTTTCAGGCGCGCTATAAAAAAGAAGCGTTTATGTTAATTCTTTTTGTGATGGTTTTAGGACCTTTATTTGATCAATGCTTATTAGCTTTTGGATTCATTGAGTACAAAAGCCAATTTTCACAATCTATTGTCCCGATTTGGATTGTGGCTTTATGGGGTTTATTTGCGAGCACCTTGAATGTGTCCTTAAGTTGGTTAAGATATTATAAGTTGCTTGCAGTTTTATTCGGCCTCATAGGTGGTCCTTTAGCATATATCGCGGCCGAAAAATTGAATGCGATTCAATTAATGACGCCTTATGCGCTTATTGCATTGGGATTAGGATGGGCTTTATTAACGCCGCTATCTCTATTGATGGCTAAAAGATGGGATGGATTCCGCACGTGATATTTTTGCATGCTCTATTGATTAATTTATTGTTTGCTTTCGGAGGCTGGTTAGTAAGCCTTAAAAAAAACAATGTGACACATGTCGATATTATGTGGAGTTTATTTTTTGTACTCAACACACTTTATTTTTTTACTGCGTTTACACCATCATTAAGGACTGCACTAATTCTTTTTTTAGTTTTATTATGGGGCTTACGTCTTTCAGTTTATCTGGCAATAAGAAATTGGGGCAAACCAGAAGATGCTCGTTATTTAAAAATTAGACAAAATAATGAACCTAATTTTAGATTTAAAAGTATATATATTATTTTTGGTTTTCAATCCATTCTTGCATGGATCGTAGGTTCAATCCTTTTTATAGCTACAAAAAATGATCATCCACTCACTTGGTTAGATTACTTAGGAATTTTAGTCACGCTCTTTGGAATTATTTACGAATCAATTGCAGATTATCAATTGATACAATTTAAGAATGATATCAAAAATCGTGGAAAACTTTTACAATCAGGACTATGGAAATTAAGTCGCCATCCTAATTATTTTGGAGAAATTTTAGTGTGGTGGGGCTTTTTTATCACTACCCTTGTGACTGGGATTCATTTTAATTTGATAGCACCGCTACTTATGACTTTTTTAATATTAAGATTTTCAGGTGTGACACTTCTTGAGGCTAATCTCAATAAAAAATTTAATGATTATGATGATTATCAGAAAAAAGTGAATACAATTATTCCTCGCTTTTGGAAAAAATAATATGCGATTTAAATATTATTTACTCACAGCATTTTTTTTATTAATGAATGGATGTATGACTCAGCCACCGATTAAAACTGTTTCTGAAGTTAATTTGCAAAAATTTATGGGCCCCTGGTATGTCATCGGACACATACCAACATTTATTGAGAAGAATGCATTTAATGCAATTGAGTCTTATGAATTAAATCAGGATGGCACTATTAGTACCACTTTCACTTTTAATGAAGGAACTCTCACCGGCCCCTTAAAGACATATAAACCCAAAGGATTTGTTGTAAAAGATTCAGGTAACGCATTATGGGGTATGCAATTTATATGGCCAATTAAAGCGCAATATAAAATTGTTTACTTAGACGAAGCTTACCAAAATACAATTATTGCCAGAGATAGCCGTGATTATGTCTGGATTATGTCGCGTGAAAAAAAGATAGAGCAGAAGACTTTAGAGCAATTAGTGAAAAAAATTGAAACCGATGGCTATGATATTAAAAAAATTCGTTGGATTGAGCATTCAAATTAATCATGAATACATTATTTAAAAAATTATTCTTTTGGTTTGATAACTCTTTTCTTGAAGAAAAGTATGCCTCTATTACTTCTGGTAAGGAAATTGATTGGATGCGAGTCATTCCTTTTATTCTTCTTCATTTATCTTGTTTTTTCATCTTGATTGTTGGGTTTAGTTGGACAGCTTTTACGGTATGTATCACTCTTTTTGCTATTCGCATGTTTGCTATTACAGGCTTTTATCATCGTTATTTTTCTCATAAAACGTTTAGAACCTCGAGATTTGTCCAACTTTTATTTGCGATGATTGGAGCTACTGCAGTTCAAAGAGGCCCTCTTTGGTGGGCAGCGCACCATCGAGGTCATCATATACATTCCGACACGCCAGAAGATAAACACTCACCTCAAGAGCATGGATTTTTTTGGAGTCATATGGGTTGGTTCTTGACCAAGTCTAATTTTGTCACTAATACAAAATTTGTACGTGAATTAATTAGATTTCCTGAATTGCGCATCATAGATCGATTCGATCTTCTCATGCCATTGGCATTATCTATTGCCTTATTTTTTGTCGGGTATTATTTGAATCAATATGAACCACAACTCAAAACAAATGGTTTTCAGTTATTGATATGGGGGTTTTCAGTTTCAACAGTTATGCTTTATCACGCCACCTTCCTAGTCAATTCAGTTGCACATCAATGGGGAAAGAAACGTTATGAAACTAAGGATACAAGTCGTAATAATTTTATTATTGCAATTCTGACGTTTGGAGAAGGTTGGCATAACAATCATCATCATTACCCTGGATCAGCAAGACAAGGATTTTATTGGTGGGAAATTGATCTCACTTATTATGTTCTAAAATTTTTGGCGATGATTGGGATTATTTGGGATATACGTACTGTTTCTGAAAATATTCGCGAATCTAAAAAAATAGAACTTCATCATCGCTAGCTATGAAGATTGCAATCATAGGCTCAGGCATCTCTGGCAATACCCTTGCATATTATTTAAACCCCCATCATCAGATTGCACTCTTTGAATCTAATGATCGTATTGGGGGTCACTCACATACGCATCACATTGATGTATTCAATCAAAAAGTGAGTGTAGACACAGGTTTTATTGTATTTAACAAAAAAACATACCCTAATTTTTTAAAGCTCTTACATGAACTTAAAGTGCCCTATGAAAAAAGTGCTATGAGTTTTAGTGTCAAAGACAGCCAAAAAGATTTTGAATATAACGGCACAAATCTCAATGCACTATTTGCGCAAAGAAAAAATTTTATTAATCCTAAATTTTATAAAATGATTAGAGAGATTCTTCGATTTAATAAGTCTTCAATCATCTTATTAAGTAGTAATGAAGAGATTAGTTTAGGTGATTATCTGAAACGAGAAGGCTACTCGGATTTTTTTAAGAAATATTACATTTTACCG
>DATCVG010000016.1:0-5977 GCA_036567085.1 Candidatus Methylopumilus sp. | reverse complement strand
GTTGCTAGTATTCAAGAAGAAATTAAAATCTTTAGCAAGAAAAAACAAACAGAGATCGTTAAGCAATTTGAGATTAAATATGAAAAAAATAATCAAGTACTTTTGTTACAAATTACTCCTTTACCACAAAATAAACTTAATAATTTCGTTTTAATGATAGATGATATCACTATGATGATTCAGGCTCAAAGAGATGCAGCATGGTCTGAGGTAGCAAGGAGACTTGCACATGAAATTAAAAATCCACTTACACCTATTCAACTTTCAGCTGAAAGAATTAAGCATAAATTAGAGGCTAAATTAAATAAAGACGACACAGATATTTTAAATAAAGCCGTTGCAACTATTGTCAATCAGGTAGATGCAATGAAAACAATGGTAAATGAATTTAGTGAATATGCGCGCGCACCAAAATTAAATCTAGAGTTAACAAACATTAATAAATTTATTAAGGAAATAACTTATTTATTCGAAAACTCAGGAATTAAAATATCAACTAAATTATCAAAAGATTTACCTGAAATAAAACTAGACGTAAATATGATGAGACAGGTACTTATTAATCTTATTCAAAATGCTCAAGATGCTATGACAAATAATACAAAAAAACCAAATATTCAAATTAATACAAATAAGCTCAAAAATTACATAGCACTATCGATTGAAGATAATGGCCCTGGATTTACGATGGATATATTAAAAAAAGCATTTGAGCCATATGTTACAACGAAGTCGCATGGTACAGGACTAGGCTTAGCTATTGTAAAAAAAATCATTGAAGAGCATGACGGTCTCATCACTATTGAAAATGTAAAAAGTGGTGGCGCAATAATTAACATTCAGCTACCAATATCCCAAAGTAAATAATCATGAGCGCAAAAAAAATTCTGGTAGTGGATGATGAATTAGGCATAAGAGAGCTACTCAGAGATATTCTTGTCGACGAGGGTTTTGAAATCTTTGTAGCTGAGAATGCTACTGAAGCTCGAGAGCTTAAGAAAAATAAATTACCCGATTTGATTTTATTAGATATATGGATGCCTGACTGCGATGGCATTAGTCTTCTTAAAGAGTGGGTAAATGAAAAATTTCTTACAAGCCCAGTGGTAATGATGTCAGGACATGGAACGATTGATACTGCTCTAGAAGCAACTAAAATTGGCGCGTTTGATTTTCTTGAAAAACCTATTACGCTCCAGAAGCTTTTAAAAACTGTGAATGAAGCACTCAAGCATGCAAATAACCTCCCCAGAATAGAGATTAACTTATTAAACATTGGTAAAAGCCAAGTTATACAAGATCTTAAAAAAAGGCTTGATAAAATAATTTCCTTAAAAACGCCGCTTCTTCTTGTGGGCCCAAAAGGTGGATGTGCCAAAATTTGTGCACAATATCTTCACCCAAAAAATCAACCTTGGATTGATGTTAAAGACTTTGAGGTCATTTCGAATGCACCTACTGATCTTCTTGATCAGCATAGGGGTGGATCTATCTTTTTAAATGAAATTTCTCACTTAACTAAACCTCAGCAAAAAGGTTTAAATCTATTGATTAGTAAAGCCACTAATTATGATGTAAGAATTATCTGTGCTACTTCAAGATCCCTTGTTCAAGGTAATGAAGTTGATTTTGATGAGCGGATCTTAAATGAATTATTACCTGGATCATTGCTGCTACCCTCAATTAATGATCATAAAGAAGACATTCCAGAGCTGGCATCATCAATTTTGACAATGTACCTTGCAAAATCTGATAAGTCGGATTATAAAGTTTTCGATGTTGCTGCATTAAATGCGATGCGCGCTATGAATTGGATAGGTGATATAGAAGAGTTAGAAAGTTTTATATTTAATTTAATGCAAACCAGTTTGCAAGAAAAGATTACTGCAGATGATGTTAAGCGCGTTTCAAACCAATTTAATTTATTGCATGATAAAAAGAATTCTTCAAAGAAGAATAAAGATAATAAAGATAAAAGTTTGGATGATATTTTTAATAAGCCATTAAGAGATGCACGAGATGATTTTGAAAAAATGTATTTTAAATATCATTTAAATCAAGACGATCAAAGTATGGCAAAACTCTCTGAAGTTTCTGGTGTTGAAAGAACTCATCTTTACAGGAAACTAAAACAGCTTGGAATCAAGGTAAAGTAGATTAAATTTCTATCATGACTGGCGTATGATCCGATGGACGCTCTGATTTTCTCGGTTCTTTATCAATAGCAGACATTTTTGTCTTATTTATTAAATTCTTATTTATGAGTATATGATCAATTCGCATGCCAAGATTTCTTTTAAACCCAGCCATGCGATAATCCCACCAGCTATATTGAATTTCAGATGGATTCATTGCTCTAAAACTATCTGAAAGTCCTAAATCAATGATTTTTTGAAATGCTTCCCGTTCTTTCTTGCTTACAAGAACATTATTTTTCCATGCTTCCGGATCATGGCAATCAATGTCTTGAGGTGCAATATTAAAGTCACCAGCAATAACGATATCTGGATGAGATAACATTTCATTTTTGAGCCATAAAGTGAAATGTTTTAACCAGTTAAGCTTATAAAAGTATTTATCAGAATCTACAGATTGACCATTAGGGACGTAAACACAAACTATTCTGATCTTTCCATGATTTGTATTTACTGTTGCGGCAATCATTCTTTTTTGATCATCTTCGAAACCAGGAATATTATTTTGAATATCAAGAAGCTCATATTTACTTATGATTGCAACACCATTATAGGTTTTTTGTCCATTGTGGATAGAGTTATAACCTAAGGCATTGATTGCTTCATGAGGAAATTTAATATTTTCTTGTTTTGTTTCCTGAAGTAAAAGAAGATCAGGTTTTGCTCTCTTAATCCACTCTTCAACCTGGCTTAATCTTACAGTGAGAGAATTGACATTCCATGTTGCGATTTTCATGAACCTTAAGCCATACCATTATGTCTGAGCAAAGCATCAACTGATGGTTCACGTCCTCGGAAAGCAACAAACGATTCCATGGCAGGTCTAGATCCACCTTTTGATAAAACTTCATCTTGAAATTTTTGGCCTGCATGACTTGATAAGATGCCTTGCTCTTCAAATAAACTGAAAGCATCGGAAGCCAAAACTTCAGCCCATTTATAACTGTAATAGCCGGCCGCATATCCACCGGCAAAAATATGAGAAAAACTATTAGGAAAGCGATTCCAAGAAGGTGGTCTCACAACGGCAATTTCATCACGAATAGCTTCGAGAAGCTTTATAGGGTTAATCTTATTTTGATCGCTATATTCAGTATGTAATCTAATATCGAATAAGGCAAATTCAATTTGTCTTAAGGTTTGCATGCCTGATTGAAAATTTTTAGCCTGAATCATTTTGTCAAATAAAGCTTTAGGTAAAGGATTTTTGTTATCAACATGTTCGGTCATATGTTTTACAACATCCCACTCCCAGCAGAAATTTTCCATAAATTGACTAGGTAATTCAACGGCATCCCACTCAACACCTTTAATGCCAGAGATGCTGTAATCATCAACTGTAGTTAACATATGATGCAGTCCATGGCCAAATTCATGGAAAAGGGTAATTACATCATCATGAGAAAATAAAGCAGCTTTACTTTCAGACGGAGAGGAAAAATTACATGTCAAAAAAGCTACTGGGTGTGATGACCCTAGAGAATTTTTATATCGAGATATAGCTTCATCCATCCATGCACCTCCCCGTTTGTGGTTGCGTGCATACAAATCCAAATAAAATTGACCTACCAATTCATCATTTTCATTTTTTATTGAGTAAAAACTTACATCGTTATGCCAAGTAGGAGCATCTGATTTCATAATTTTTAATTTAAAGATTGTTTCAACCACTTTAAATAAGCCCTTCAAAACACGATGCTCAGGAAAATATTGTTTAACCTCGTTTTCTGAAAAGCTATATTTGGCCTGGCGAAGTTTCTCAGACACATAAGCAATATCCCAAGCTTCTAATTTTTCAATATTTAAGGTTTTGGAAAAAGACTTAAGCTCCTCCATATCTTTTAGAGCAAAAGGCTTTGCTTTGTTTGCTAAATTCATGAGAAAACCTATAACTTCTTCACTCGATTTTGCCATTTTTGTAACTAGGGACATCTCAGTAAAATTTTTAAAGCCAAGTAGTTTTGAAGATTCATAACGAAGCTCGAGTATTTCTTCTATTAGCTTCGTATTATCAAACTTAGGTGATGCGAGTTCAGACGCACGGGTAGCATAAGCATGATAGAGCTTTTCACGTAAAACTCTATTATCAGCATATTGCATAACTGGAAGATAAGATGGGAAGTGAAGAGTAAACTTATAGCCCTCTTTTTTGTCTTCTTTAGCTTCAGCAAGAGCTTTTTTAATATTTTCTTCAGGAATGCCTCTTAGTTCATCAAGATCATCCACAAAAATAGAAAATTCATTAGTGGCATCTAGAATATTTTCCTCGAATTGAGTTGAGAGCTTAGCAAGCTTTTCTTGAATAACTTTAAATTTTTTCTTATCTTTTTCATTAAGTTCCGCACCGCCTAATTTAAATTCGCGTAAGACATTTTCAATGATGCGCTTTTGAGATGGTGTGAGTGAATTAAATACCTCGCTATTTTTAAGGGATTGATATTTCTTATAAAGGGATTCATCTTGAGAAAGATTTGTATAAAACTCAGTTAATTTTATAAGATTATCATTGTAAGATTTCCTTAAATTTTCCGAGTTTACAACTGCATTGAGGTGCTCAATTTGACCCCAAGCCCTAGAAATTTTCTCACTTATAATTTCGATCGGTTCTACAAAGTTTATCCATGAAGGAGTTACGCTCATTCCCTTTAGAGAATCAATTAAGGTATTAGCTTCTTTGAGAATACTTTCAATAGCTGGAGAAATATGATCGGGTTTAATTTGATCAAATAGGGGAAGACCTTTGCGATTTAAGACAGGGTTATTCATGATAGTTTAAAAGTTATGATTTAAACAGATTGATTAATCTTTTTTAGTAAAGTTTCAATTTTATCAACTTCATTTAGGTTAAGTAACTTAAGAACCGAAGCCTTCATTTTTTTGATTGAGCTAGTTAAAACTTGTTGCTTGACACTCAGAATATGTGAAGGATGCATAGAGAGTTGTTCAACGCCCATAGCAATCAATAATTTCGTAAGTTTGGGCTCGCCAGCCATTTCACCACAAATAGCGATAGATTTTTTGTATTTATGTGCTGACTTTATTGTAAGAGATATTAATTTTAAGACAGCAGGGTGAAGTGGATTGTATAGATGAGATACTGCGTCATCTGTGCGATCGATTGCTAGTGCATATTGA
Organism: Candidatus Methylopumilus sp.; assembly: GCA_036567085.1. Taxonomy (GTDB): domain Bacteria; phylum Pseudomonadota; class Gammaproteobacteria; order Burkholderiales; family Methylophilaceae; genus Methylopumilus. Next base: position 647 of record DATCVG010000016.1, on the reverse strand, counting down.
ATTAAATCATTAGTGCCGATTGATAAAAAGTCTAACTCTTGAGCGAAAATATCTGCACTTATTGCGGCTGCTGGTATTTCAATCATGCCGCCAATAAGAATATTTTCATTAAATTTTACTTTCTCTTTTCTTAAGCTCGCCTTTGCTCTTTCTAAAATAAGTTTAGTTTGTCGAAGTTCGCTAATGCTACTTAACATAGGAAAAAGAATTTTAATATTTCCAAATTGAGACGCTCTTAAAATGGCTCGAAGTTGGGTCATAAAAACTTTAGGCTCAGATAAGCATAATCGAATCGCTCTTAACCCTAATGCTGGGTTAGGACTTATTTTTTTATTGTCCAAAGCTGTTTGTTTGTCAGCGCCTGAATCTAATGTACGAATAGTGACAGGTCTTTTACCCATGGCTTCAGCAACTTTCTTGTAAGCTTGAAATTGCTCTTCCTCATCTGGCATATCTTGCCGATTCATAAATAAGAATTCTGTTCTAAATAAACCAATACCACTCGCTCCGGAAGCATTAACCGAGATAATATCGTTTGGAACTTCAATATTTGCAAAAAGGTGAATTGTGGCTCCATCTTGAGTGATCGATTTTTTTGTTTTGATACGCTGAAGTTTTTCTTGTTCGTTATCCCATGAATCCTGAAT
>DATCVG010000015.1:0-43862 GCA_036567085.1 Candidatus Methylopumilus sp. | reverse complement strand
ACCCCTGATTTAAGGAGTTTGGATATTGATAAGGTGGGTATTAAATCTATAAGACATCCTGTGCTTGTGAAGGACAAAACAGGTGGGGCACAACACACTGTTGCAACATTTAATATGTATGTTTATTTGCCACATAATTTTAAAGGCACTCACATGTCTAGATTTGTAGAAATCCTAAACATGAATGAAAGGGAAATATCTGTTGAGTCTTTTGAAAATATCTTAAGAGAAATGATGGAACGACTTGAAGCTAAGTCATGTGATGTTGAAATGACATTCCCATATTTCATTAATAAAACCGCGCCTATTTCCGGAGTTAAAAGCCTTTTGGATTATGATGTAAGTTTTATTGGAAAAATTATTGATGGAAAATTTAAAAATACAATTAAAGTAATTGTGCCAGTAACTAGCCTTTGCCCATGCTCGAAGAAAATATCAGATTATGGCGCACACAACCAAAGATCTCACGTCACAGTCACCGCTGAAATCAATAAATTTATTTGGATTGAAGAATTAATTGAGCTTATTGAAAATCAAGCATCATGTGAGCTTTATGGTCTTCTAAAAAGACCTGATGAAAAATTTGTGACTGAGAAAGCATATGATAATCCTAAATTTGTTGAAGATATGGTGAGAGATGTTGCAGCCCAATTAAAATTAGAAAAAAGAATTGATCATTTCATAGTTGAATCCGAAAACTTTGAATCTATTCACAATCATTCTGCTTACGCTTTGATTGAAGGGTAATTTCAGCTAATTTAATTTAGCCAAATATTTTATTTCCTTTAATATCTAGTTTTAATCCAAACCAAATCACTAAAAATCCAATCAGTGGAGATATGGCAGCAATCATAAATCCAATCTGTCCACCAAGATATTGAATTAAATAACCCCCTCCCAATCCTCCGACAGTGCCACCAATGCCATAAGCTACACTGTTATATATTGCCTGCCCTCTTGCTTGATTGCGGCCTTTAAAATAGTAAACAATAACTTCAATGGATGCCGCATGAAAGCTTCCAAAAGTTGCAGCATGAAACATTTGTGCTACAAATAATAGATAAAGATGATCGGGAGAGGCCCCAATAAGAATAAACCGAATGACGCCTAAAAATAAACTCATTAGTAAAATTTCTTTAAGTGAATAGCGATGTAAAATTTTTGGCATCAACATAAAAATCAAAATCTCACAGATGACACCAGTCGCCCAAAGCCACCCTATCGTGCCGCCGCTATAACCATGCTCTTTGAGATAAATTGAATAAAAATTGTAAAGCATTCCGTGTGCTGAAACCATTAATGTGCAACCAATTAAAAGGGCTATCACAGATGGAGTTTTGATAATGTTCAAAATAGATAAATCTTTTTTTGCATGATGGGTCTCCTGAGTTTCAGGAATAGTGTTTGATAAAAAAAATATAATTGCTTGAGAAATTAATAAAGTCCACAGCAAAATATTAATTCCTTGAAGATCAATTAGATAACCTAACAATAAAGATGCCGCAATAAATCCGATCGATCCCCATAATCTTATTCTGCTGTAATGTCCATCTGTAGTTGCTAAATGCGCAAGAGTTAAAGATTCTGCTAACGGCAAAGTTGAACTCGTAAATAAACTTAAGGCTGACATTATCAAAAAAATCCAAAAAAATCCTTTTGCCCAAAAAACACCAACAAATCCGATCAACCCCAAAAGCGATGTAAGTTTAATCCATTTAACACGATGACCTGTGTGATCAGCCAGCCAACCCCAAAAATTGGGAGCAACAATACGACTTATTTGAAATAAAGAAAGAAGAATACCAATACTTGCAGGTGAAAAGTTTTGAGATTGAAGATAAATGCCCCAGTATGGAACAAACGAGCCCACAAAAAAATAATAGAAAAAATAAAAACGCGATAAGCGCCAGTGAAGATTATGCGTGGCACTCACTAAATTTTAGGTATAAGAGAAACGACATCGGCATTTTGAGCGCGATGTCTTAATGCTTGATCCATAATGACTAAAGCTAACATAGCCTCAACAATGGGTGTCGCCCTTATTGCAACGCAAGGATCATGACGACCAGTTGTTTGCATCAGAACAGCTTCACCTTCAGTATTAATTGATTTTCGATCTTGAGGGATACTTGAAGTTGGCTTAAAAGCTATATGCGCAATAACAGATTGTCCGGTTGATATGCCGCCTAAAATACCGCCTGCATGATTTGTTAAAAAACCTTGAGGGGTTAATTCATCGCCGTGCTCACTACCTTTTTGTGTAATTGAGCCAAAACCTTCGCCAATATCAATACCTTTGACAGCATTAATGCTCATCATTGCATATGCAATTTCAGCATCCAGCCTGCCAAAAACTGGCTCACCTAAGCCCACTGGCATATTTTCTGCCACAACGGTAATTTTGGCACCGACTGAATCTCTGTCTGCGCGAATGCCATCTAAATATTTTTCTAATTCAGGAACTTGGGCTTGATTAGGACAAAAAAATGGATTTTGATTTACATCTTCCCAATTTTTAAATGTAATTTGAATAGCACCCAATTGGCTTAAATAAGCTCGGATTTTAATGCCATATTTTTTTAGTAGCCATTTCTTAGCTATAGCGCCTGCAGCAACTCTGACAGCAGTTTCTCTAGCGCTTGATCTGCCACCGCCTCTATAATCTCTTATGCCGTATTTATGAGCATATGTATAGTCTGCATGTCCGGGACGAAATACATCTTTAATCTTTGAATAATCTTGGCTTCGTTGATCTGTATTACGAATAATAAATCCAATAGGTGCGCCAGTTGTTTTGCCTTCAAAGACGCCAGACAAAATCTCGACTTTATCTTCTTCTTTGCGTTGAGTAACATGCTTAGAAGTGCCAGGCTTTCTTCTATTTAAATCTAATTGTAAATCTTCTTCCGACAAATCCAAATCAGGCGGGCAGCCATCTACGATTCCGCCTATAGCTGCGCCATGAGATTCACCAAAAGAGGTGAGTGTAAATAAAGTGCCTAAAGTATTACCTGACATAGATATGCTTTTTTATAAATATATTTCAATTTTATCATAACCCGATTGTAGCCTTTAACTTATTAACTGAGTCGTAAGCCCTTAATCCATTGTTTATAGACTCGATAAGCTAACTTATTCAATTGATCACATTTGTTAGAAACATTTTCTAATATCGATACTGGTGATTGAATCGCTTTTTTATTTTTTTCACTTTCTATTTCAGCCGCCCCAGTTTTTGCCCAACTTTCTATCATGGAAGGTGTCATTTCAATATGGCATTGAAATGCAATATGCATATCAAAATAGCTATAAGCCTGATGATGGCAATTTTTATTGGTTAAAAGATGAATTGCGTTTTGAGGCAATTCAAAAGTTTCGCCATGCCAATGAAAGACTTCAAATTCTGATAAATCCCCAAACCATTTTTTAGAAGATTCTATTTGCTGAGAATTGTGGTTAAGGGTTTGCACTTCAAACCATCCAATTTCCTTACAAGAATTTTTTTTAACAGTTGCACCAAGGGCTTTACTGATTAATTGACCCCCAAGACAATGTCCAAGAACTGGTATATCAGAGCGTATGGCTTCTTGAATTAATTTAATCACTTCTTTGATCCATGGCAAATCGTCATTCACGCTCATGGGGCCTCCCATCAGCACCAAACCAGCATATTCAGAAATAGATCTAGGAATATTTTCCATCTGATCTACTTTAATCAATTGATACTGAATAGCATTTTGACTAAAAAAATCAGTCAAATAGCCTGGGCCTTCGGTTTCATAAAACCTCATGATTAAAACTAATTTTTTATTCATGGATAATTTTATACATACCTAGATCCAAATCTTCTAGTGTGTAAGCTCCGATTGAAAACCGAATTAATCTTAATGTGGGGTATCCAATTTTTCCTGTCATTCTTCTTACTTGACGATTTTTACCTTCGGATATTTTAATTTCGAGCCAAGTTGTCGGAATTGTTTTTCTTTCTCTAATAGGAGGTGTTCTTTCCCATAAGGTTTCTGGCTGATCTATAATTTTTATTTCTGCAGGTAAAGTTTTAAAGTCGCCCAAATCAATGCCACGTCTTAATTCATCTAAATCACTCTCTTTTGGGGCGCCTTCAACTTGCGTCCAATAAGTTTTTTGCATTTTATATTTTGGATCGCTAATTTGATGTTGAAATAAGCCATCATCAGTTAGAATAATTAAACCTTCACTATCTGTGTCAAGCCTGCCTGCAGGATAAACACCAGGTATTGGAATAAAGTCTTTTAATGTCTCATGTTTGTCATGTTTGCTAAACTGGCAAACGACGCCATAAGGCTTATTAAATAATATTTTCATTAAACTTAAAGTGAGTATGAATGCTTAGCCAAATTAATCTTCCAAAAAATGCATCAAAAATTACTGTCAATTCAAATCTAAGTTTGAATGTTCCAGATCACCCTATTATCCCATTTATTGAAGGTGACGGTATTGGTGTTGATATTACTCCAGCGATGTTAAAGGCTGTAAATCAAGCTGTTCTGAAAGCTTATGATGGAAAAAAAGAAATTGCTTGGATGGAAGTATTTGCCGGAGAAAAAGCCACAAAAATATACGATATAGACACATGGCTTCCTCAAGAAACTCTAGATGCAATGAAAGAGTTTGTTGTATCTATTAAAGGCCCTCTCACAACGCCTGTCAGTGGCGGCATCAGATCGCTTAATGTAGCTATGAGACAAGAGCTGGATTTATATGTTTGCTTAAGACCAATTGAATATTTTAATGGTGTTCCAAGTCCTTTAAAAAATCCTGAAAAAACTAATATAGTGATTTTTAGAGAAAACACAGAAGATATTTATGCAGGGATTGAATGGCAAGCATTCTCTGAAGAATCAAAAAAAATTATAAAAATGATCTCAGAATTAGGTATTAAAAATAAAATTCGCTTTCCAGAATCAACCGCTATAGGTATTAAACCTGTTTCTAAGGAAGGCAGTCAAAGGCTTATAAGAAAAGCGATTGAATATGCTATAGAACATAAAAAAAGATCAGTCACGCTAGTGCACAAAGGCAATATTATGAAATTTACTGAAGGTGGATTTAAAGAATGGGGTTATCAATTAGCTCAAGATGAATTTGGCGCTAAACCTATTGAAGGCAAATCCAGTTTTATGTGTTCCAATGGTCTTATCATCAAAGATTGCATTGCTGACGCTTTTCTTCAAGAAATATTACTTCACCCGAGCGAATATGATGTCGTAGCCACTCTCAACCTCAACGGGGACTATATTTCAGATGCATTAGCTGCTCAAGTTGGTGGTATTGGTATTGCTCCGGGTGCTAATTTATCAGACTCAACAGTTATTTTTGAAGCTACCCATGGAACCGCACCAAGCATTGCAGGTAAAAAAATTGCCAATCCTAGCTCTTTAATTCTTTCAGCTGAAATGATGTTAAGGCATATTGGCTGGATAGAAGCTGCCGACACTCTCTTGTCAGCATTCAGAAAAACATTAGTGGCTCAAAAAGTCACTCAAGACTTCTCATCACAATTAAATAATGTCTCGCCATTATCTACAGATGATTTTGCTGATGCCATCATAAGTTATATGTAAAAAAAGCCCGCTTAAGCGGGCTTATTTATTTAGATTGGAACTAGGCTTTATTTATATTTGAAGCTTGCTTGCCTTTTGGTCCGTCTGTAACGTCAAAAGTAACTCTTTGACCTTCTTTAAGACTTTTATATCCTGTATCTACGATTGCTGAGAAGTGAGCAAATAAATCATCACCACCATCATCAGGAGTAATAAAACCAAAACCTTTTGAATCATTAAACCATTTTACTGTACCTGTTGCCATTTCATAAATCCTTAACTTTAAACAAGGGAGGCCCCCCAAAAGTTTGAATCAAGAACTAAAGCACTACTTAAATATAAATTAAAGCTAGCTAAATAAAACTCGAAACCAAACACCTGGGAGCTTTTTTACGTGGTTTAGCTATAAATGTCAAGCTATTTGTTACTTTAAAAAAGGCTTAAGACTTGGTGCTATTGAGCGCTTTTTCTATTTCTTTAAAGGGTTGAGCCCCTAACATTCGCTTCCCATCTGAAAAAATCAAGGTAGGCGTTGATGTAATACCTAATTTTGAGCCTAACTCTAGTATTTGTTCTGTGGGTGGTTGACATGTGACTTTCCCTGAAGGGAGTGTATCGTTAATTGCCCAATCTGCCCAAGCTTTTGAGCGATCTTTGGCACACCAAATCAACTGTGATTTATTCTTTGCGTCCGGATGAAGCTTTTCGATAGGGAATAAAAATGTATAAATTGTCACATTATTAAGATGTGTAAATTCATTTTGCTCAAGACGTTTGCAAAAAGGACAATCTACGTCTGCAAAAACAACTAACTTTCTCGAGCCATCGCCTTTAACTGTTTTAATAGCGGAATTTAGGGGTAAGGATGAAAAATCAACTTTAGTTAAATCTTCAAGACGCTCACCAGTTAAATCTTTTTTTGTTTTAGGATCCACGATATGGCCTTCTGCAATAAGAAAAGAAAACTTCTCGTCTGTATAAATAATTTGACCCCCCATAAAAACTTCATAGAGCCCACTATAGGAAGTTTTTTTAATGCTTTCTACTTTATATTTAGGATATGAAGCTTCAATCATTTTTTTTAAGCTCGCTTCATCAGCCATTAAATAAAGTGAAGGAAAAAATAAAATGAATAAGGCAATTTTTTTTGAAGTCATCATCTAGTGAGCTGCTTTCTGTATAAGAATTTTTTTAATTAAATGGTTTTGATTTATTTTGTTAAGTCCAAGATTAACCACAAAATCAACAATACGACTTTGAGAAGAAAAAATATGGCTCAACTGATTAGTTAAATAACTTAAAGTCAATATATCGGTCTTTCTATTTCGATTGTATTTTTTAAGGAATTGCTTTAAACCAAGGTCATGATGATATTTTTGATGTGATTTTAACAATTCGTCAAGCTCTATCACATCTCTTAAGCCTAAATTTAAGCCTTGGCCTGCGAGAGGGTGAACTTGATGTGCGGCATCCCCTATTAAAATAACTCGTTCTGAAATTAATGATTCATTAATTTTCATGCTCAAAGGAAAATATTGTCGCTTAGACAGGAGATCAATATCGCCAAACATTTCACCTAAGTCTTTTTTTAACTTAAGCAGAAACATTGCATCATCTAACTTTTTATATTCATCTAGGATATTGTCATTTAAAGAAAAAACGACAGAATATTCATCTGTGTGAATAGGCAAAAGCGCCAAGATGCCATCTTGCATGAATTTTTGATAAGCACATCCTTGATGAGATTTAGTACTTTTAATATTAAATACTAGAGCTGTTTGATTAAATGCTTTTTTCTTAACGTCAATAGATGTTTGGCTTCTCACCCATGAATTGGAACCGTCAGCTCCAATGACTAATTTAAATTGATATCTTTTGCCCTTTGCATCAACAAGATTAATATGATCCATAGCAATGTTCAAAGACTCAGCGCTATCAATTTTTATTTCATTATAACTAATTTTGCTTATTCGATTCTTAAAAGCATTTTCAAGATCATCATGATTGATAATAAACGCAAGCTCATTCATTCCAGCATCATAGGCATCAAAACTTAATGATGCATTTTCTTTATTAGAATAAACCCTGATTTTATTTACTGGAGACATGAAATCTTTGTTTAAGAAATCACAAACGCCATTTTCCTCTAGCCATTTTTTAACGCCTGGTGTAATAGAATAAAATCGTGGATCAGGTGAATTATTTTTAATATTTTTTGAAGAAAATAGTAAGCTTGTCCTGATAGCATATTTTTCGAGGGTCAGTAATGTCGCCATCGCAACGATACCAGAACCCACAATCAATACATCGCTTGATTTTTCATTCATTTTCCGAAACTCATCTTATCTACTAGAAAATTTTTTGCTGGCTTTAAATTATCTAAAAGGGATAAGCTAATCCCTCTTGTTAAGGAAAGACCAACCAAATCATTTGAAAAAATATTAACTAAAGAATCTGTAAAAAAAAGTGTCTTTTTTGTTTCTGATTTTCTTAACGCATAATATTGGTTGATAAAACATTCAGATCCTACCTGAGAGGGTTCTGATTCATTTATTAATTTTGACAAATCATAGGCATCTCTAATACCTGTATTAAATCCCTGTCCTGCCACTGGATGCATTGTTTGAGCAGAATTACCAATAACCACCATGCGATTTTTTGGAAATTCTTCAAGGATAATTTTTTTGAGTGGAAATGTAATAAAATTATCAGAATCAAGAAACTTTCCCACTCTGTCTCCAAAATGCTCATGTAATTTTTCTAAAAATAATTTTTTTGGTGCTTTAGCTAACGCTTGAATATCTTCGTCTTTGCCAGTCCAAACCAAAGAAAATTCTTTGGGTCCGTTAGGCAAAAGTGCAATAGGTCCCATGGAAGTAAAACGTTCATAAGCAATTTTATTAGGGGGAATCTCAGAAGTGACTTTAGTTACAAGTGCCGTATGATTGTAACTGGTTTCTTTTTTCTTAAGATCTTCAATTAAATCTGTAGTATTTTTTCCACCATCAGCTAAGACTAAAAGAGGTGCCTCAATAGCAAGATCTTTATTGCCTCCATACAAAATTGATCTATCTTTTTCATTTTTAATAGCCGACACTTTGAACTCATGAGTGATTTTTATTTTTGGAGATTGATTAACTGCTTCTTCAAGCACCTTTGATAAAGCACCATAAGAGACAATATAGCCTAAAGCTGGCAAATTATATTGGCTAGCCGATAATAAAGTACGCCCAAAGCTATTCTTTTGGCTTGTATGAATATCTTTTATTTCACTAATTTTTTTTTCTAAAGAACTCCAAATACCGAGATCTTCAAGAATGAGTTTTGTGCCGTAAGATAGGGCTAATGCCCGTCCGTCAGAATGTGAATCATTTTTTTTTCTTGACTCTAAAAGATGTGAATTTTGATTATGCTTGGCAAGAAATAATGAAAATACCAGCCCAACTGGGCCTGCTCCCACAATGAGATATTCTGAATTTTTCATTTTGCCATCAGGGTTTCAATCGACTCTATTGTCTTTGGGCTATCTTTTGTAAGCACTTCATATCCATTGTGAGTAACTAAAACATCATCTTCGATTCTTATTCCAATATTCCAAAATTCTTTTTGAATATTTGCAGATGGTCTAATGTAGCATCCTGGCTCCACTGTTAAAGTCATACCTGGTTTTAATTGCTTCCATTGTTGCGCTATCGTCTTATAGTCGCCTGCATCATGAACATCAAGGCCTAACCAATGGCCAGTTCTATGCATATAAAATTCTTTATAGGCGCCTGTTTCATAAATTTCCTGATGGCTTCCTTGGCATAAACCAAAGTCTTTGAATCCATCTATCAAAACTGATAATGCTGCTTCATGAGGCTCATTCCAATGATGGTTAGATGAGACTTTACTTAATGCTGCGCTCTGGGCTTCTAATACTAATTGGTAAAAATCTTTTTGTATTTTTGAAAATTTACCATTTGCGGGAAATGTTCTTGATACGTCGGATGCGTAACCTTCTAATTCACATCCAGCATCTATGAGAATAAGATCCCCATCTTGAATTTTAGAATTATTATCAACGTAATGTAATGTGCATGCATTTTTTCCAGCAGCAATAATGGACTGATACGCTGGTGCGCGAACTCCATGACTCATAAATTCATGCAAAATTTCAGCTTCAAGTTCATATTCATACATATTAGGTCTTACAGATTTCATTGCACGGTTATGGGCAAGAGTTGCAATTTTTGCTGACCGCTTCATTATGTCAATTTCAAAGTCACTTTTAATAAGCCTCATCTCATCAGCTATATGACTAATATCTTCGATCGCTTGAGGGGCTTGAATTCCAGCTCTAGCCTTATCTCGCAAGATTTTAATCCAATCATTAATTTTTTTATCATTAAGTATATCTTGCCCTATTCGATAATATATTTTTTCGCGCCCTGAAATTTCTTTTAAAGCAATCTCATCCAGTAAATTTATGTCATAAGACTCATCAAATAAAAAAACTTCTTTTGCCTCTTTAGGCCCATATATAAAGCCATTCCATACTTCCATTTCTAGATTTTTATTGCGACAAAATAGTATGGTCTTTGGAGACTTTCCACCTAATACAAATAATACTGACCGAGGCTCAGGAAATCCTGAAAAATAGTGGAAATAACTATCTGAGCGATATGGATAATGACTATCTCGATTTCTAATTACCTCGTCAGAATTAAAAATGATTGCTATGCCATCGCCAATTTTTTCAGTTAACGTATTTCTTCTTTTTTTAAATTCTTGATAATTTTTATTATTCATTTTTAATTAGCTCTTAAATTTTTCTTTTAGTAAAAGATTAATTTCATTTAATCTCTCTGGCGTTCCTATATCAAACCAAAGCCCTTGATATGCTTCTCCGCTGATGTATTTCGAATCAATTAATTTTTTAAGTATAGGTGCTAATTTTGCAACAGGGCCTATACTAATATCTTCAAAAATTTCAGGCTGATAAATAGCAATTCCTGAAAATGTAAGCCTTTCTTCTCCCTCTAGCTCAATAAGATTATCTTTTAAAACAAAATCACCCTCAGGATGTTGCTTAGGATTTTTAACCATAATTAAGTGGCCTTTACAGCCATTTAAGTTCCTATTTTTTATCGTGGCATAATTAAAATTAGTGTATATGTCTGCATTAACTACCAAAAATGGTTGATCCCCAATTAGCGGCAATGCTTTCTTTATACCACCAGCTGTTTCTAGTGGTGAGCCTTCTCTAGAATAAGTAATTCTGAGATTCCATTTTGAGCCATCACCAACACAAGCCTCAATCATTTCTCCCAAATGCGCATGATTAATAATCACATCCTCAAAATTCGCTTTAGCTAATTTTTCTAAATGCCAAATTATTAAGGGCTTCCCCGCAACCTCTAAAAGTGGTTTTGGTATGTGATCCGAAAGAGGGCGCATTCTTTCCCCCCTTCCAGCTGCTAGAATCATAGCCTTCATAAGTTTATGTCGAGCTTAATCTATTCATCAGTTTTAATAAAGGATGTAAATCCTTATAGCGCTCACATGCCCTAATCAGGTAATTTTCAACGGCTGGTAAATCATTCAAATAATTTGCTTTATGGTCTCTGTAATTTAAGCGGGTAAAAATGCCTAAGACTTTTAAGTGCCTTTGAACCCCCATCCATTCAAAATCTCTATAGAACTCTGCGAAGTCATCTTGCACTTTAAGTTTATTTTGTTTGGCATGCTCCCAATATCGAATAAGCCAGTCTATGACCTCTTCCTCGCTCCAAACAATATAAGCATCTTTAAATAAGGACACAAGATCATAGACGATAGACCCTTTGACTGCATCTTGAAAATCTAAAATGCCTGGATTTTTTCCCAGATCGCCATTACAAAACATTAAATTTCTAGAATGAAAATCTCTATGCACAAAAACTTGGGTGTGAGATTTAATATTTTGAATTAGTAAATCAAAGGTTGAATCAAGTACATTTTTCTCCGAATCATTCATTTCATAAGATTTATGGAATTTAAGATACCAATCAGGAAATAATCTAAGTTCTTGCATCAATAATGCATCGTCATAGAGTTTGAGTGACTGAATATCAGCATTTTTTTGAATTTGAATTAGCGCTAAATAGGCGTCTTTATAGAGTAATGATGCATTTTGATGATTAAGCTCATCAAGATAAGTTTTATTACCCAAATCTGACAACAATAAAAACCCTGCTTTAAGGTCTGACTCATAAACTTTGGGGACATTTAACCCTGCATTAAGAAGAGTATTCGCTATGTCAACAAAGAGCTTTGAATTTTCTTTTTCAGGAGGGGCGTCCATCAAAATATAAGATTGATGATTAGACATGACGCGGAAATAACGCCGATAACTAGCGTCTGATGAAGCAGGCTTTATCGTATACTCTTGATTTTTAAGAATATTATTTAACCATTCAGTGATTTGAAGTTCGCGAGTCACAATAAAAAATACCTAGCAATTTTTAAAAAAAATTCTACATTTAACGCAATTAGCTTAATGAAGTAAATTATATAACTACCTGATTATTAATAAATTTAAGTTGATAAAATAGCTAAAATATGAGATTTTATCGTTTATGAAATATTCAACATTAAAACTATAGCACCCCTACTTGCTCCTTCAGCAAAATTCCATGTTTAGGAAAACAATCTCACCGCTATGGCTATTGCTTTTGCTGCTTCCTCAGCTTTCATCTGCTGAAGATTTGTTTAGCGAAAAACAATCCCCAGAAATTTCTCAAGACTTAGTTGAAATTGAAGGCGATAAGCTTGAAACTCTTCTTGATCGCAAGATGAAAGCTAGAGGAAATGCAATCCTTAAGAAAGGTAATAAAACGATTAAAGCCGAATTGATTGAGTATGATGAGATCTCAGAAAAACTAATAACGCAAGGAAATACATCTATAGAATTAGAAAACATTTCCCTCACTGGCTCAACACTTAATTACAAATTAACTGACTATACAGGGCAGATGGATGACGTCAGCTTTAATTTAAAATCTCAAAAAAAGGAACAAACAGTTATTAAAAGGGGCTATGAAATAACTAAACATAACTATAATTATCGAGGAGATGCTAAAACAATTTTTTTTGATGGTGAAAACAAAAAACGTCTCCAATCTAGCAGGATTACAACTTGTGAAGCTAATTCAGATGACTGGTATATCAAATCAAAAAATATCGAAATTGACACAAAAAAAGATCAAGTAAAGGCTTCAAATGCTTTCGTTGAATTTAAGGGTGTCCCCATTTTTTACATGCCAAGTACAAGCTTCTCTCTTAATAAAAATAGACAATCTGGTTTTTTATCTTCAACATTTGGCACGACAACTAGAAGTGGTTTTGATCTTCGAATACCCTATTATTTTAATATTTCACCTAATATGGACGCAACTCTGTCAGCTAGGTATTTAGGTAAAAGAGGTCCTTTAGCAGAAGGTCAGTTTCGCTATTTAACCGAGAACTATTCAGGAGTTAATGAGCTTCAATACATGAATCATGATGAGGCAAGTGGCCAAGATAATCGATATTTTTTAAAACTCACTCATCAGCATCAATTTGGTAGAGGTTGGTCAGGATCTTATGACCTACAAAAAGTATCAGACAATAATTATTTTTCTGATTTGGCATCTATGATCCAAGTCACTAGTGTAGTAAATTTACCTCAAAGAGCAAATTTAAATTATTCAGGCGATATTTGGAAATTAAATGTTTTAACAGAAAAATATCAAACATTAACAAATGCATCAAATTCTCCATATCAGAGACTTCCGCAAGTCAATCTCTCAGGAAAAAAAGACTACGATAATTTTACATTAGACTTTAAGTCTCAATGGACTCTTTTTGAGAGGGATGATAAGTTCGCATCAACATTTACAGATGCGCAAAAGATTTCTGGGAGTAGATTGAGCATGACACCAGCAATCACTATTCCATTAACCTCTTCTTATGGATATATCAAACCTAAAGTATCTACAAACTTACGATCTTATAATCTTAATCATTCACCTGATAATAACAAAGATATAATCACGCCCATTTTTTCTATAGACAGTGGTGTTTATCTCGACAGAAATATAAATTTTTTAAGTCAAAATTATACAAACACGCTTGAACCCAGATTATTTTATGTTTACATTCCATATAAAGATCAATCAGTATTGCCTAATTTTGACACAGGTCTTGCCGATTTAAATATGCAAACTTTATTTTACGAAAATCAATATAATGGACAAGATCGAATAAACGATGCAAATCAATTAACTGCATCAGTTACATCTAAAATTTTAGATAAAAATGGTAAGGAGAGATTATCAGCCATAATTGCGCAAAGATATTATTTTGAAGATAGAAGAATTTTTGGTAATGATTTATTGGAAGCTAAAAAAGCAAATTCAGATATTTTTATGGGTGCATCAGCAAAATTACCAAATTCACTTAACTTAGATGCGATGTTTCAATTTAATCCAAGCTCTAACAATTTACTAAGAAGCACGCTTGGGGCTCGATATAATCCAGAACCAGGAAAAATGCTTAATGTAAGTTATCGATTAATTGATAATATTCTTGATAGTAATCAAAATTTAGAAGTTTTTAATGCAGCGGGTCAATGGCCTCTTGGAAATCGATTCTATTCTATAGGTCGGTATAATTATGATTTAAAGAGCTCACAAACGATTGAAGTTTTAGCGGGATTAGAATACGACGGTGGCTGCTGGGTTGCAAGATCAATTTTTGACAGAATATCATTACCAACAACTCCAGAAGCAAATTATGCATTTTTTGTACAGCTTGAATTAAATGGTATTGGATCTATAGGATCAGATGCAAATAGATTAAATACCTTTTTATACAGAAATGTTCCAGGCTTGAGAACGGTCAATCAAATCCCAGATGTTAATCGTCAGGCTAACTTTAACTAATTTTTAAATGCAATTTAAAAAATTAATATTAAATATTTATTGGGCCTTAATTGTCTTTGGCTTAATATCCTCCTCTTTCGGGCAAACAAAACCTGAATCTGATATTAAAAAACTTGACCGTATTATTGCTATCGTTGATCAAGATGTTATTACAGAAAAAGAATTACAAGAAAAAATAAATTCGGTTATTAGTAACCTCAAAAGTCAAAAAATTGAAATCCCTTCAGAAAGTATCTTGAAGAAACAAGTAATAGAAAGATTAATATCAAACAGTATTCAAATCCAACTTGCTCATCAAACCGGACTAAAAATTAGTGATGCCCAAGTTGATAAAACTATTGAACGTATCGCAGAAAAAAATAAACTGAATATCGCTGATTTCAAAAAAAACCTAGAAAGTGATGGTACTAATTTTTATAAGTTTAGAGAAGAAATTAGAAATGAAATCACGATTGCGCAATTGAAAGAACGTGAGGTTGATAGCAAAATTATAATCACGGATGGAGAAATTGATAACTTCCTGAATGCACAATCAAAAGAATTTCAAGACGAATTTGAAGTTGCTCATATTCTTATTCGCGTGCCTGAAGATGCATCGCCTGAAAAAATTGATAAATTAAAGAATAAAGCTGAGGAAGCCGTTAAGCAAATTCAATCAGGTAAAAATTTCACTCAAGTTTCTGCAATATTTTCAGAAACACCAAATGCCCTTGAAGGTGGAAATCTGGGCTGGAAAAAGGCTTCAGATTTACCAACATTATTTGTAGATGCTCTAAAAAAAACGGAAGTGGGTAAACTTACCTCTATTTTAAGAAGTCCTAATGGTTTTCATATTCTTAAACTGATCAACAAAAAAGGGTCTAGTGGTCCTCTAGTTGTTGAACAAACACATGTAAGGCATATTTTAATTAAACTTTCTGAAATTACTTCGGAAAATGAAGGTCGTCAAAAACTGATCGGCATCAAGGAGCGTTTAGAAAATGGCACGAAGTTTGAGGATATGGCAAAGCAATATTCAGAGGACCCTTCTTCAAATAATGGCGGCGATTTAGGCTGGATCAATCCAGGAGATACTGTTCCTGAGTTTGAAAAAACAATCAAGCAGCTTAATATTAATCAAATAAGCGATCCTATTAAAACTCCTTTTGGATGGCATCTTATTCAAGTTCTGGAAAGAAGATCTCAAGATATGTCGAAGGAATCAGCTCGAATTCAAGCCAGGCAACAAATCAAAATGCGAAAATCTGAAGAGGCTTACCAAGACTGGCTTCAAGAATTAAGGGATCGCTCTTTTGTAGAGCTTCGTTTAGAAGATAATTTTTAATTTCTTATTTTGAGTTTTTTTAAGCCACATATCGTCATAAGCTCAGGCGAACCTGCGGGTATTGGCCTTGATCTTTGCGTTTTGCTGAGCGAAAAAAGATTTCCAGCCTTTATTACGGTTGTTGCAGATAAAAATGCCTTATCCCATAGAGCTTCTCAGCTCAATAAAGCAATTACATTTCATGAAAATAAACTGATAGAACATAAAGGCGACCATTCACTTTCTGTTTTTCATATCGCAGCTCCCGAAACGATTAAAGCAGGAGTCCTCAACTCCAAAAACAATAATTACGTTTTTGATGTATTAAATTTCGCATTAGATGGATGTTTAAATAAATCTTTTGATGCGCTTGTTACAGCTCCTATCAATAAAAGTATTATCAATGAAAGCCAACACTTTACTGGTCATACTGAATATATTGCGCATTACACTCATGCCAAAAATGAAGTCATGCTTCTCGCTTCCAAATCTATGAAGGTTGCACTTGTAACAACTCATGTGCCTATATCACAAGTAAGTAGCTTGATAACACAGAAGAAATTCGAAGAAACTTTAAAAACAATTCATCGCGACCTTATTCACCGATTTAAAATAAATAACCCTACAATTTTTGTTGCTGGCCTTAATCCGCATGCAGGCGAAAATGGCACTTTAGGTTTGGAAGAGATTGATATTCTTATACCCGTTATTAATAAATTAAAATTGGAAGGTATGCTAATTGAAGGCCCACTTCCGGCGGATACGCTTTTTACAGAAAAATATATTAAAAAAGCTGACTGTTTTTTGGCAATGTATCATGATCAAGGTCTTGCAGTATTTAAACATGCTAACTTTGGCTTAGGCGTGAATGTCACGCTTGGTCTTCCCATTATCAGAACCTCAGTTGATCATGGAACCGCTATCGATCTTGCTGGAAAAGGAACGATAGACCCAAATAGCTTCTACAGTGCAATTGATTTAGCAATTGACTTAGCTCAAAAATCACACTCATGAAACATATTGCCAAGAAAAAATTTGGGCAAAATTTCCTCAAAGATGCTGCGATCATTCATGGAATAATTCAATCAATCAACCCTCTTCCTAGTGACCTGTTAATTGAAATAGGTCCCGGACTTGGGGCACTTACAAAACCACTACTGGAAAAAACTAATCGTCTTTTAGCAATTGAGCTTGATCGAGATATTGTAGGCTGGATAGAAAATGAATATTCAAAAAAAAACATCACTGTATTCAATGAGGATGTTTTAAATTTTAACTTTAATCAGTTTGATCAGAAAATTAGAATTGTAGGTAATTTACCTTACAACATTTCAACGCCGATTTTATTCAAGTGCATAGACAATATTTTAATCATAAAAGATCTTCATTTTATGTTGCAAAAAGAGGTTGTAGATCGCATGATCGCGATCCCTTCGTCTCCGGAATACGGAAGATTATCAGTAATGCTGCAATACTATTTTGCAATGGAACATTTATTGGATGTGCCCAAAGAATCGTTTGAGCCTGAACCTAAAGTTGAATCATCTTTCGTAAGACTAATACCTTATGAGCAATACCCTTTTATTGCAAACAATATAGAACAGTTTGCAAGGATTGTTAAAGAAGCTTTTTCACAAAGACGGAAAACGATTCGTAATACACTCAAATCGTTTATAACTGAAAATGACTTTGAAAAAATTGGTATAAACCCGCAATTAAGAGCCGAAAATTTATCAGTATCAGATTTTGTAAAAATTTCAAATTATCTGGATTAATTTATACAGACTAATAACCATATGAAATGAATATCGGCTGATATAATTAAGGCTGAAGGAGAGATACATGAGAATTATTCTACTAGGAGCGCCAGGTGCGGGTAAGGGTACACAAGCCCAGATACTTAAAGACAAATTTAACATCCCGCAAATATCTACTGGTGACATGCTTCGTGCTGCTATTAAAGCGAATACAAAATTAGGTCTTGAAGCCAAACAGTTTATGGACAGTGGCGCGCTTGTGCCGGACAAGCTTATTATTGAATTAGTTAAAGAACGAATTCAAGATGAGGATTGTAAACAAGGCTTTTTGTTAGATGGTTTTCCTAGGACTATTCCCCAAGCCGAAGCAATGAAACAAGCCTCTATTTCGATAGATATCGTTATTGAAATTGATGTTCCAGATAATGTGATTGTAGATAGATTAAGTGGTCGAAGAACCCATCTTGCATCTGGTCGTATTTATCATATTCAAAACAACCCACCTAAAATGCAAGATAAAGATGATATTACAGGCGAGCCGCTTGTCCAAAGAGATGATGACAAAAAAGAAACGATTCTAAAACGTCTTGATGTTTATCATAGCCAAACGAAACCACTTGTTGATTATTATTCAAAATGGGCAGCTTCTGAAAATCAAGGACTTCGCTATATCAAGATTAATGGACTTGGTGATGTTAAAGATATTCAAAAAACAATTTTTGATCAAATTAACTAATTAATCTATGCAAGCTAACTATCCTTTTAAAGAGATTGAAGAAAAAGTTCAATCCTATTGGGACAACGAACACACATTCTCTGTTACCGAGGATTCTGAAAAACCAAAATATTACTGCTTGTCCATGTTCCCCTATCCCAGCGGGAAGCTTCATATGGGACATGTAAGAAATTATACCATCGGCGATGTATTAAGCCGTTTTCATCATATGCTTGGTTATAATGTATTGCAGCCCATGGGTTGGGATGCTTTTGGCTTACCTGCAGAAAATGCAGCACTACAAAATAAATCAGCTCCTGCAACCTGGACATATAGCAATATTGATTATATGAAGCATCAGCTAAAGCAGCTAGGTCTAGCTATTGACTGGAGAAGAGAGATTGCAACATGTCGCCCAGAGTATTACAAATGGGAGCAGTGGTTATTCACTCAACTTTTTAAAAAAAAATTAATTTACAAAAAAATTTCTACTGTTAATTGGGATCCTATTGATCAAACTGTTCTTGCAAATGAACAAGTGATTGATGGCAAAGGATGGCGATCAGGCGCTGTTGTTGAAAAAAAAGAAATTCCCCAATATTTCATGAAAATTACTGAATATGCAGATGAGCTTTTAAATGATATAGATAGCCTTGAAGGTTGGCCAGAACAAGTCAAAACCATGCAAAGAAATTGGATAGGTAAAAGTTATGGTTGTGAAATTGAATTTGGCATCAAAAATCATACTGACTTCGTTAAAATTTATACCACGCGCCCAGACACTTTATTCGGCGTGACTTATTTAGCTATTGCTGCAGAGCATCCACTTGCTTCTTTAATTAAAAAAAATAATCCTGCAATCGATGCATTTGTTAATGAATGCACAAGAGGGAGTGTTGCTGAAGCTGATCTTGCAACTGCAGAAAAAATAGGTATCGATTCTGGACTTCGAGCTATTCACCCTATCACACAAAAAGAAGTGCCCATTTGGATTGCTAATTATGTACTTATGAATTATGGCTCTGGGGCAGTAATGGCGGTCCCCGCTCACGATGAAAGAGATTTTCATTTTGCGAAAAAGTATAAACTTGAAATTGAACAGGTCATTGAACCAATAGATTCAAAAACAATTAATATTTCTGAGGCTGCATATACTGACCATGGCAGGTTAATTAATTCTGCTGAATTTAATGGCTTAGAATTTCATGCAGCATTCGATGCTATTGTCAAAAAATTAACATCTCTCGGTAAAGGCAAAAAAACTACACAATTTAGATTGCGCGATTGGGGTATTTCAAGGCAGCGTTACTGGGGATGTCCGATACCTATTATTAAATGCCATTCATGTGGCGAAGTGCCTGTCCCTGAAAAAGACTTACCCGTTGTATTACCAGAATCCATCGTTATGAATGGTATTGGCTCCCCCATAAAACAAGATGAATCTTTTTACAAAACAACCTGTCCTTCCTGCGGCAAAGATGCTGAAAGAGAAACAGACACAATGGATACTTTTGTGGAGTCCTCCTGGTATTTTGCTCGCTATCCAAGTTATGACAATCAAAATGCTATGGTGGATGAGAGAAGTAATTACTGGATGCCTGTTGATCAATACATTGGTGGTATTGAACATGCAATTTTACATTTATTGTATGCACGCTTCTTTAATAAGCTCTTAAGAGACCTTGGACTAATAAAACATACAGAACCATTTAAAAATCTTTTGACGCAGGGCATGGTATTAAAAAACGGCACCAAAATGTCTAAATCAAAAGGCAATACCGTCGACCCTCAGTCGCTCATTGATCAATTTGGCGCTGATACTGCCAGACTTTTTATTATGTTTGCAGCTCCTCCAGAACAAAGCTTAGAGTGGTCAGATAGTGGTGTTGAAGGCGCCAATCGCTTCCTAAAACGGCTTTGGAAAACTGTTTATGACCATCATGCTAAAGGAAAAATTGAGCCCTATAGGGAAGGCGAACTCTCAGATCAAACAAAGAATTTAAGATTTGAGCTACATCAAACTATACAAAAAATTACCGATGATATTCAAAGAAGACATAGTTTTAATACAGCCATATCTTCCATAATGGAGCTTATGAATACTTTTGCAAAAGTTGAAGGTGAAGATGCTGTAACACTTTCAGTGAAACAAGAAGTCATACAAAATGTAATTTTATTACTTAACCCTTTCGTACCTCATATATGTCATGCCTTATGGGATCACCTTTTTAATAATCCTATTGATCAAGAACCGTGGCCTAAAGCCGACTCTAATGCATTAATTAAAAACGAATATGCTATGGTGATCCAAGTGAACGGAAAACTCAGAGGAAATATGCTAGTATCGGCAGATCTTGAACAAAAAGATATTGAGCTTATGGCTCTCGAAAATGAAGATGTGAAAAGATTTATTGGCCATGAAAATAATGTTAAAAAAATGATATTTGTACCTAAAAAACTCATTAATATCGTCACAGGATAAATGATGAATACTATATATAAAAAATTTATAACGCTCTTCATGCTTTTGATGATAACAAGCTGTGGATTTCATTTGAGAGGTATGACAGAAATATCATTTAAAACAATCAGCTTAGAAGGTAAAGAATTAAGTTTTACAAAAAATCTCAAAAAAACTCTAGCTAGTAATAATGTGACTATTATTCTTCCGACAGAAAATCCAGAATTAAGAATTGAACTTCTTAGTGAAGAGAGCGAAAAAAGAATTTTGTCTTTAAGTGGTCAAGGTCTTGTTCGAGAATTTGAGATTTTCTATAGAGTTCGTTACCGAATTAAAACTATAGATAGTGAAACTTGGAGCCAAGAAAATATTATAGAAACGCGTCGTGACTTTACCTTCAGTGACTCAAATCTTATTGGTAAAGAAGAAGAAGAAAGACAGCTTAATGAATCTATGCGTAATGAAGCTATTACAAATCTATTTAATCAAATTCAGCTTTCAAATAAATAATTAATGGCAGTATTTGATTCTGAAGCTTTTAGTAAAGAGCTTCAAAAAAATCAGCAATCAAAATTCCTTCTTTTGGGGGATGAAGCACTCTCAAGAAAAGAGGCTTTCGACATCATCCGTCAATTTGCAAAAGAGCTAAGTTATACAGAAAAATTAAGCTTTACTATTGATCGTTATTTTAAATGGGATCAATGTGCTTCATCCCTTCGCTCCCAGGGCTTGTTTTCTCAAAAACGCATTATTGAAATAATCATTCCCTCAGGAAAAATAAATGCTGAAGGTGGGGAGTCTTTTTATGAAATTATCCAAAATTTTTCTCAAGATGACCTGATTGTTGTTCATTTGCCCCAAATAGATAAGGAAACAAAGCTGCAGAAATGGTTTAAAGAAATTGAAAAAATTGCTTATACAATTAGACTTGATGAAATTAAACCATCCGAACTCCCTTTTTGGCTAAACAAAAGAGCTTCTTTATTATCAATAAACTTAGATGAAGAAAGTATTCAGCTGATTAGTCAATTTGTTCATGGGAATATGCTTGCCGCTGACCAAGAATTAAATAAATTAGCATTACTTTTTCCAAGCCAATCAATTTCATATGAAAAAGTTTCACAATCTATTTCAAATGTCTCTCGTTATGATGCTTTTGAGCTCACTGAATATGTATTAAATGGCGACCAGATGAAAACCATTTCAACGCTTAATTTCTTAAAAGAAGAAGGCCAAAATCCTATTAGTATTACAAGCTCCCTTTCTTGGGTATTAAAGCCTATGCTTGAAATAAAAGAACTTGATTTCAGAGGCCAATCTTTGGAAAACCATCTCACAAAATCAAGAATATTTGGAGATAAGCTATTATTTACTAAACAAGCATTATCTTTTTTTTCACTCAAACATCTAAGAGCAGCTATTCAAAAACTATCTGAGATAGATAAAATATCAAAGGGTGTTTCACCGGGTGATGCTTGGCTAGAAATAACCAGACTTTGCCTGGGGCTTGCAAAAATAGCATCTCGAGGCCGAAAAATTTGATCCTATACAAGTTAATTTCTTAACGCGTATAATTCACACATGACAAATATTAATCAATATCTTAAAAAGATTGGACTAGAAGCAAAAAAAGCTTCTCGCCTGATGGCTAAAGCATCAACACAACAAAAAAATGATGCATTGACTCATCTCATTCATCTTTTAAATACAAAAACAAAAACTATTCTAAAAGCCAATGAGAAAGATGTTAAAGAAGCTAAAAAAAATAAATTAGATCGCGCTTCCATCGATCGTCTTATCATTTCAAGCAAAACTATTGATTCGATGATTAAAGGCATACAAGATATTATTGACCTTAAGGATCCTATTGGTGAAATTCTGCGTTTGAATACACGTCCATCGGGTATTCAAGTCGGTCAAATGCGTGTAGCTCTTGGTGTCATAGGCATGATCTACGAATCTCGTCCTAATGTCACTATTGATGCAGCGAGCTTATCTATCAAATCGGGAAATGCCATTATATTAAGAGGGGGTAGCGAATCTATTCATTCCAATATTGCTTTAAGCAATCTTATTCATGAGGCGCTTAAAAAAGCTGATCTTTCGGATCAAGCTGTTCAAGTGATTGATTTAACCGATAGATCTATAGTTAAAGGCATGATTAAGCTTAATGACTATATTGATGTGATCATTCCAAGAGGTGGCAAAAGCTTAACTAAGATGATTAGTGATGAGGCAACCGTACCTGTCATTAAACACTTAGATGGAAATTGCCATGTCTTTGTAGATAAAAATGCAGACCTAAATAAAGCACTTAAAATTATTGAGAATTCTAAAACTCAAAGATTAGGTACATGCAATACGACCGAATCACTTCTATTATCTAAAGATATTGCAAGCGGTTTTTTACCAAAAATTGTAAAAATGCTTCATCAACATAAAGTTGAGGTTCGTGGATGTAAAGAAACTTTGAAACTTGTTAAAGGGATTAAATCAGCAAGTGAAGATGATTTTTACACTGAATATCTTGATGCAATTATTTCATGCAAGATTGTCGATGACATCAATGATGCAATTCATCATATTAATCAATATTCTTCTCATCATACAGATGCTATCGTCACTGAAAACTATGAACGCGCTATGCAATTCTTGAAAGAAGTAGATTCAAGTAGCGTTATGGTGAATGCTTCAACTCGTTTTGCTGATGGCTTTGAATATGGCTTAGGTGCTGAAATAGGCATTTCAACAAATAAATTACATGCAAGAGGCCCTGTAGGACTTGAAGGACTTACTTCGCTCAAATATATCGTATTAGGCAATGGGCATATACGTAAGTAAGGAATGTCTTTGAAACTTATTGGTGTATTAGGTGGCGCATTCGATCCAATACACTATGGTCATATTAAATTAGCTAAAGCCTGGCAAGATGTTGCGACATTATCTAAAGTGCTTTTTATTCCATCTGGTTTAGCGCCTCACAAAAATATCGTTTTAGAAAATAAGCATCGCGTAGAAATGCTTAATCTCGCGCTCAATCCATACACTAATTTCTTTACCGATGACCGTGAAATTAAAAAAAATCAAAACGATCTTAAACCCTCTTATACGATTGAAACATTGCAAAGTCTTATAATAGAAAAAAAAGAGGATCAAGCGTTTTGTTTCTTAATGGGAAGCGATGCATTTCTAAACCTTGAGTCATGGCATTTATGGAATGAGCTTTTTAATTATTGCCATATATTAATAGTAGAAAGACGCGAATCCCCCATTATTGTAGATCAATTAACATCAGCTCTAAAAAAAGAATGGAGTGAAAGGCTCACTCAAAATATTGAGGATCTTCGCGGATCTAGTTACGGACTAATTATGACAAAAAAATTTGAGTACATTGATATCTCGTCATCTCAAATTCGAGATGCTATTTATTCAAATAAAAATCTTACGGATCTTTTACCTGCAGCTGTTGCTGACTATATTAATCTTCACGGACTTTATCGTTAAGCATATTTATATCGATAAATTTTGATGCTTTGTAAGGATCAAAATTTTTGAAATAAGGCACTTCGCCCAAACAAGGCGCCTCAATCCTTTCTTTTAAAAAAGATATATTCTCTTCATAAGCTAGCATATGTTGATCAATTCGATTAGCAACCCAGCCACAAAGCTTTATTTTTTTATTTAAAATTGATTCAACTGTTAATAGAGCATGATTGATGCAGCCTAACCTCATACCTACTACCAAAATAACTGGTATATCTAGGGCTTTAATTAAATCAACAGTTGAAAAATTCTCTGTCAAAGGCACAGCAAAACCTCCAGCGCCTTCAATAAATAAATAATCCATCTGTTTTTTGAATAATTGCAAATGCTTTTTAATTAGATGAATATCAATTTCTTTTTTATTTTTCTTGAAACTAATATGAGGCGCTATCGGTGCCTCAAATTGATAAGGATTAATTTGATTGGTAATTAAATCAACATTGCTTACTTCTATAATCTTCTGTACATCTTCATATATGATATGCCCATTTTCGATAAAACATCCAGCAGCGACAGGTTTCATACCTCCCACACGAAATCCTTCTTCGATATATTTAGCAATTAAACTGCAAGTAACAGCAGTCTTTCCTATGTTCGTATCAGTACCAGTTATAAAAAATGAATGCATTATTGTTTTGAATAAAACTTAATAATTGATGACTCATTATGCGGCTTATTCACTCTCCATGCGTGCCCATACACAACCTCGTAACTTGCAGGTAATTTATCATTAGCTCTGTAAACTTCATACAATTTTTCCAATTGGTATAAGAAGCCTTTGCCTGTCATACCCTTTGCTCTTCCCTGAAGTGCATTTCGAGCGCCAATATGCTTCAAGTCATACATAATTTCTTTAAATGTACTATATGTTAGTGAATAAACATCTACATCTAAGACTGGGTCTGAAAAGCCACATCGTATTAGTGCATCGCCAATATCATGCATATCAATAAATTGATTTACGTGGGAGTGCTCAGAAAATGATGCGAGTGAAGTTCTTAATTCATGAAGTGTGCTCGGTCCAAACGTGCTAAATATAAAAAGTCCATTATGAGTTAATATTTTTGCTATCTGAGCAAATACAAGATCAAGGTCATTGCACCATTGAAGAGATAAATTTGACCAAACCATATCGATACTATTTTCTTCCAATGGGATAGCTTCCATATCTGCGCATATAAATTGCTGTGTCGTTCTGCTTGAAAATGCTTTTAAGAAATGATCTCTGTTTTTTTCTTTTGCTTTTTTTAGCATCTCATATGCAAAATCTAAATAAATAAGATCATGAGGCTTATAAAAATTTTTTAAATCAGGTCCTGCATTACCCGGTCCACAGCCTAGGTCAAGAATACTGCTAGGATTAATTTTGAGTAATTTAAGCCTTAAGAACATCTCTCCTAGCACATGCTTCTGAAGAACAGCATTGTTCTCATATGAAGACGAAGCTTTATTGAATGATGCTTGAGCTCTTTTCTTGTCAATATGATGCTGAGTCATGATTATGCTGCTAATAAAAATTGATCGAGATGATCAAAAAACTCATCCGCGTGAGATAAAAAAGGAATGTGTGATGCACCTTGAATTACTTTTAATTGCCCATCTTTTAAACGACTTTCAAGCCACTCAGAAGCTGATTTTGGTGTCAAACGATCCTTTTCGCCCACGATTAAAAGTGTTCGATGTTTGATCTTATTAATGTCATCTCGCAAATCGTTATTTAATAAGACATCAAGACTAAGTTGTAATGACTTGACGTCAGGTGCATTCACTTCATCATTAATGTCTTTAAGTTTTTTAATAAGCAATTTACTATGTTTTGAATGCATGAGCTGTAAAGTGTAAAAATTTATCATGGTTGATTTGTAGTCTTTAAAAAGCTTATTAGCAAAATCATTAAAATCTTTTATATCTACGCCATGACTCCAATCTGTCTGATTAATAAAACGAGGCGTTCCCCCCACCAAAACCATACGACGAATTTTTTTTGGGTATATTAGGCTCATTTTTAAAGCAATAAGGCTGCCTAAAGACCATCCTAAAATATCAAATGAAGATGGTAACTCTTTACTAATTGCTTCAGCTAGATGATTAAGATCATAAGGATCGATGATATGACTTTTACCCATACCAGGAATATCAACAAGATGAAGGGTGTATTGATTTGAAAATTTCTCAATGATAGGCTTCCATATGCCGCTATGCATCCCCCATCCATGAATAAGAACAAGATCTTTGCCCTGTCCAATTTTTTTAATGTGCATTAGATTAGCTTTCAAAATTGAATATTGTTTTCATTAATCTCAGGACATCACTATCTTGATGCAATGCTGAAAGTGAAATGCGCAATCGAGAAGTGCCTCGGGGCACAGTAGGGGGTCTAATAGCAGGAACATATATTCCCTTTTCCATTAACCATTGATTTAATCTTAATGCATTAATTTCACTTCCTACAATAAGAGGCTGAATAGCTGTTAAAGAGCTGCCTAAAGCTATTTTTTGAAATTTAACATTAGCTCTAAACTGTGCAATGAGATTATTTAAGTGAACTCTTATTTGATCTGCTTTTAAAATTTGATTTAAAGATTCTTTTAATCCATACGCTATAAAAGCTGGCATAGCAGTTGTATAAATATATTGTTTGGATTTTTGAATGAAATATTCGATAAGATTATTTGAAGATGCTACGACAGCGCCATGAATACCGGCTGCTTTCCCCAGGGTTGCCATATAAATAATTCTGGGCGAATAAGGTTCTTTGATTTTTTCTTGATCATAAAAGTGTTGCAGTGTGCCTTTGCCGTTTTTGCCTAATACACCGAAACCATGTGCATCATCTATATAAAGATAAGCATCGTACATTTCACATAATCTCAATAAATCTGGAATATTAGCCAAATCTCCATCCATACTGAAAACAGCATCAGTAACAATCAGCTTTACTTTTGACTTTGATGCATGAAGTAACTCTTCTAAATGTTGTAAATCATGATGTCGATATCTTTTATGAATGGCGCGAGAAAGAATAGATGCATCATTTAATGATGCATGATTTAACTTATCAGAAAAAATAGTATCGTCTTTTCCGACCAATGCTGAGATGACACCCATATTAGCCATATAGCCTGACGAAAATAAAAGTGCTCTTTCAAAATTTAGCGCTTCACTAAATGCATTTTCAAACGCCTCATGGAATTCATGATGACCTGAAATAAGATGAGAAGCCCCCATGCCGTTGCCTGATAAATGAATACCTTCGATCAGTGCATCTTGGATAGATTGATTTTGTGAAAGGCCTAAATAGTCATTCGATGAAAAGCTTAAATAATTTTGATGATTAAAAGAAAGATTAGATCCCAGTCTTCCGCTTAATAATTTTCTTGTTCTAAAAAGATGATTGTCTTTTAAGGATTGAAGTTCATGATAAATTTGATCTTGCATCACAAACTTATATAGGACGAATACCTAACTTATTAAATAAAGCTTGATCAGCTTTTGCATCCGGATTATCTGTCGTCAATAACTTTTCACCATAAAAAATTGAGTTGGCCCCAGCTAGGAAAGCTAATGATTGAATGCCTTCGTGCATCGATTGTCTTCCTGCAGATAATCTTACATAACTTTTTGGCATCGTAATTCTCGCAACAGCTATCGTTCTCACAAACTCAAAAAGATCGAGCGGTGCGGTTCCATGTAAAGGTGTACCTTCTACCTGTGTTAATAAATTAATCGGCACACTCTCAGGCTGCTTTTCCATATTGGCGAGTTGCGCAATCAAACCTGCACGTTGAGATCTGCTCTCCCCCATACCTACTATGCCGCCACAACATACATGAAGATCAGCTTCTCGAACACGGTCTAATGTATCAAGTCTGTCTTGATATACACGCGTTGAAATTACGTCACCATAAAATTCAGGCGCTGTATCTAAATTATGGTTGTAATAATCAAGCCCTGCTTCTTTTAGCATATTGGCTTGCCCATCCTTTAACATGCCCAGGGTTGCGCAAGTTTCGAGTCCCATTTTTTTAACTTCTTGAATCATTTCTAAGACGGGCTTTAAATCCTTATCCTTTGGACTTCTCCAAGCAGCTCCCATACAAAAACGGCTAGCGCCAGCATCCTTTGCAGCTTTTGCAGCTTTAAGCACATCATCGATCGGCAACATAGCTTCATTTTCTACATTGGTGTCATAGCGGGCAGATTGAGGACAGTAGCCACAGTCTTCTGAACATCCTCCCGTCTTAATAGACAAGAGTGTGCTTACTTGAACTTTATTAGCATCAAAATTTTCACGATGAATGGTTTGAGCCTTAAACATAAGGTCACTAAAAGGTAGTGCATATAAAGCTTCAATTTCGGCAACTGACCAGCGGTCTTTAGGGGAATTTTTTTGTTTTTTAGGGGATTTTCGTTCGAATTGAATAGGTTGCTGACTTAAATTAGGCTGCGATTCAATCATGATAAATCCCTATCTATATGATTTAATTATT
Source organism: Candidatus Methylopumilus sp. (assembly GCA_036567085.1). GTDB lineage: Bacteria > Pseudomonadota > Gammaproteobacteria > Burkholderiales > Methylophilaceae > Methylopumilus. The sequence goes on along the minus strand of DATCVG010000015.1, from coordinate 15,066 downwards.
AAAATAGTCTTAAAAAGCAATTGTTAAGTTATTTTACTATAATTTGTTACAATTGTATAAAAATTAATCAGTTGTTATATTTTATGTTTTCTATAGCCCTTTTTGAACCTGAAATTCCTCCCAACACTGGCAATATTATTAGGCTTTGCGCCAACACAGGCACACAACTTCACTTAATTGAACCTTTAGGTTTTAATTTGGATGATAAGCGGCTTGCGCGCGCGGGGCTCGATTATCATGAATATGCATCAGTTAAAACTTATCCGGATTTTTCAGTATTTGAATCCTTTCATGGCGACGCTCGAATATTTGCTGTCACAACTAAAGGGAGTATGTCCCACCATGAGGTTTCATATCAAAAAGGGGATATCTTTTTATTTGGGCCTGAAACGCGAGGATTGCCTGAATCGATTCGAAATCAATTTGATGAAAATAAAAAAATAAGAATCCCTATGGTGAAAAATAGTAGGAGCTTAAACTTATCGAATGCAGCCGCGATTCTTTTATATGAAGCATGGCGGCAAAACGGATTTAAAGGTGGGACTTAGGACTTAATGTGTTTCTGACTTTTGCTCGCGACTTAACAAGTCGATCACAGCTTCTTTAGGTGATTTACCAAAACTTAATACTTGATTTACCTCATGCATAATGGGCATAGATACATGAAGCGCTTTTGCTCGATTCACAACCTCTTTGGCTGTATAAACACCTTCAGCAACATGACCTAAGCCCTTTAAAACTTCATCAATCGTTTGACCTTTAGCAAGCCTTAAACCAACTTCACGATTTCTTGAGTAGTCTCCGGTACAAGTCAAAATTAAATCACCAGCGCCTGTAAGCCCCATGAAAGTATCTTTTTGACCGCCCAAACTCATACCAAAACGTGTAATCTCAGCCAAGCCCCGGGTGATTAAAGCAGCTCGCGCGTTATTTCCAAACCCCATGCCATCTGAAATACCTGCAGCAATAGCGATTACATTTTTAAGTGCGCCCCCCACAGACACACCAATCACATCCTGACTTGTATAAACGCGCAAGTTATTTCCATGGATAATAGAAGCTAAGCTTTGTGTAAATACTTCGTCGGTTGCAGCTAAAGTGAGCGCGGTAGGCAGAGATCTTACGAGCTCCGCTGCAAAACTAGGGCCTGATAAAGCACCCCAATGTTGTTCTGTTTTTTTAGGGTCGCCCAATTCTTCCATAGCAACTTCATGAGGCAGTTTTGCAGTCTCTGCTTCTAGGCCTTTATTTGCCCATATAACCGGCGCTTTATGATTTAAATATTTAATCTCTTTTAAAATAGCTCTAAAGCCAGAAGTGGGTACAACTGATAAAATAAGGTCGGCATCATGAATCGCTTCACTCAAATTGTCTTCGAGCATCAATTGATCGTTAAAAGGAAAATCTCCTAGGTAAAGTGGATTTGATCTTGCTTTACGCATGCCAGAGACGTGACCTGCATTTCTAGCCCATAATGTAACGCGATGCTTTTGGCTGATTTGCATTGCCAAAGCCGTGCCCCATGCGCCAGCTCCTAAGACAGCGATCTTCAATTAATTAAATCCCCCATACCTGAGAGGTTTGGATGTATCCATCAAGATCTTGTTGATAGCGCACTTTAATCCAACCATTGGCAATAAGAGGGTCTGAAAGTTCAATGACGACATCTTTTTCAATTGTAGCTACAAGCGCTGATTTAGATTCAGGGTCTTTGTATATATTTGCTTTATCTACCTTCACAATCACCGTTCTTTTAGATTGTAAATTTTTTGATTCCGCCCAACTTAGCGTGCCATAGGGATCTCTGACTTTAAGCCAGTCGCCAAGATTCACAATAATTTCTAAGGGATAGCCTTCACCTACTAAATAAAGTTTTTTAGTAGTGGCTGATGGTGCTTCATAGAGGATGGTTTTAGCAAATGCAACAGATCGAAATTCAGCATAAGCAGATTGTGAAATGAAGCACACAATCCATACAAAAAAATAACTAAAAAAAAAGTTAGTTTTTTGTGCCAACCGCATTACCCGCTGCTTGCTGCTTTTGTTGCATATAGAGCATTTCAAAATTAATTGGATTTAAGAGCACAGGGGAAAAACCTGCCTTAATCACTAAATCTGAAATAGCTTCGCGTGCATATGGGAATAAAATATTAGGACAAGTAATCGCGATAATCATCTCAAGATTTTCTTCTGGAATATTGCGTAATGCGAAAATACCTGCTTGAGTCACTTCAATGAGAAAAGCTGTTTTATCAGCAATTTTTGATGTAACGGTAATTTTTAAAGCAACCTCAAAATACCCATCAGCCAAAGGCTTACCTGAATTACCTAATTCAATAGCAATTTGGGGGGCTTCTCGTTGTGTGAATATTTCTGGAGAATTAGGCACTTCAACCGAAACATCTTTAAGAAAAAGTTTTTCAATAGCAAAACCAGGTTGCGCGCTTCCATTTGCTTGTGGATCAATTTTGACGCTTTTTTCTGCTTTAGTTGATTTGGGTGCTGCTTTCTTTTTTTCTGCCATGTTATTTTCCAGTCACGCGAGCTTTAAAGCCGCTGTTATTTAATTAAACGAATACAGCATTCTATCTTTTTATCGAGAATATTTAAATAAAATAAGGGGAATCTTTCTAGGAAATTCCAAGAAGTGGATCGAGCTTGCCTTCTAGGTCAAGGGCTCTTAAATCATCAAACCCGCCCACATGGTATTCGCCAATGTAAATTTGCGGCACTGTGCGACGTCCAGTTTTTTCAATCATCTCTTCTAAAATACCCGAATTTTCATCTACGCGTATTTTTTTAATATCTGTAATACCTTTTTTGTTCAAAAGCTTTTCAGCATTTGAACAATAAGGACAATACGCACTGGTATACATCTTAATTGATTTCATAGGGCGCTCACGTTAAGGAGTGTGAAATTTGATGACAAGCATTATAATTCATTAATCTTTAAAGCCACATATACATGCCTTCTACTATGTTAAAAAAACCTGTATTACTTATCATCTTGGATGGCTTTGGACACCGAGAAGATAGAAACCATAATGCAATTAAAATTGCAAAAATGCCTCACTGGAATAGTTTATGGGGTAAATACGCACATAGCTTTATTAATGCCTCTGAGGAATTTGTAGGCTTGCCTCAAGGACAAATGGGTAATTCAGAAGTAGGTCATTTAAATATAGGTGCTGGTCGTATTCTTCAGCAAGATCTTGAAAGAATTAATTCAAGCATCGCCTCCGGTGATTTTTTTAAAAATGCAGCGCTGATCAATGCATTCAAATCAATTAAAGAAAAGGGGAAAGCCTTGCATCTTTTAGGTCTTTTTTCTGATGGCGGTGTTCATAGTCATTTAGATCACTTCTATGCCATGCTGAAACTCGCGAAGCAATGTGATCTAAAAGATGTTTACGTTCATCCTTTCTTGGATGGTCGAGATACGCCACCTAAAAGTGCTTTACATTATATCGAACAACTCGAATCTCATTTAAAAGATATAGGTATTGGCAAAATTGCTTCTATATCAGGTCGCTACTATGCAATGGATCGCGATAAGCGCTGGCTTCGTATTGAGTTGGCTTATAACGCATTAACCATGGGGTCTCCTATTCATCTCAGAGATCCGATTGATGCAATTCACAAAGGATATGAAAGGGAAGAAACGGATGAGTTTATAAAGCCCACATCCATTCATGATGAAAATCAAAAAGCCATCACTATCCAAGATGGTGATGCAGTTGTGTTTATGAATTATCGATCTGATCGTGCACGACAAATTACAGATGCGCTTTTGCAAGATAGCTTTGATGCTTTTGAACGTCAAAAGAAAGTTAATATCAGTCACTATTTCACACTCACTCAATATGATCAAAATGATAAAAAATCATCGGCTATTTTTAAACCAACATCAGTAAATAATTCGTTTGGTGAATACATCTCGAAATTAGGTTTAAAACAACTACGCATTGCAGAGACAGAAAAATATCCACACGTCACATTCTTTTTTAATGGTGGCAATGAAACTGTATATGATGGTGAGGATCGTATTCTAGTCCCATCCCCTCAGGTTGCAACTTATGATCTAAAACCTGAAATGAGTGCATTTGAAGTCGCACAAAAACTTACCGACGCCATTCAAAGTAAAAAATATAATGCCATCATATGTAATTTTGCGAATGCTGATATGGTAGGTCATACGGGTAATCTTGACGCCGCGATTAAAGCAATGGAAGCACTTGATGTATGTATCGGACAAGTAGTGAATGCTATGAAAGCAATTGGTGGTGAAGTCATTATTACGGCAGACCACGGCAATGCAGAACTTATGGAAGATTATGAAAATAAACAAGCCCATACCCAACATACCACCAACGTGGTGCCTTTACTTTATATAGGTCGTAAAGCGACAATTAAGCCTCACGGAAAACTCTCTGATATTGCTCCTACCCTACTTCATCTCATGGGTGAAAAACAACCATCCGAGATGACAGGACAAAACTTAATTCAATTGAATGATTAAAGTCAAAAATATTCCATTTAATTTTTTAATTCAATGTATCTTTATATCGATTTTATTTTTATCTCATGAGACTTCCTCTGCAACCAAAGCTGATTCAGCCAAAGAAAACTTAAATGCTGTTCATGAAAAAATTGACCAACTTAAAAAAGAATTGAGTGGTACACAAAAAGCACAAGAAGATGCGACTGATCTATTAAAAAAAAGTGAAAAACAAATTAGCGATACTAATCGTTCACTATACGAAATATCAATTCAACAAAAGAAAAACTATACTAAGCTTCAAGAGCTTAAAGCACAATCGGACACGGTCGAATCTCAAGTTGATCTCCAGAGAAAAATGTTGAGCGAGCAAATCTACCAGCAATATCTCCATGGCGATCCAGGGTACTTGCAAATGATTATACAATCTGAAAATCCGAGTGTTGTTGCAAGAAATATTCAATACTATTCTTATGTGGCTAAGGCTCGTGCTAAAAGTATTTATCAAATGCAAGGTAATTTAAAAAAAATTGAGGCCTATAGTCTTGAAACTGCATCGAAATTAAAAGAAATTGCGAGCTTAAAACAAAAAGAAGAAGTTAAGCGAGCTGAGCTCGAGTCACAAAAGAAAAATCGAGCCAAACTCATTGCAAATTTATCTTATAAGATTAATCAGCAACGTAATGAGATGCAAAAATTAATGCGAGATGAAAAAAGACTTACTGACCTCGTTGATCGTTTAGCAAAATTCCCCCCAGCACCTGTACCTTCTAAGCGAGATGAAAAAATATCTTCGAAAACACCTATTGTGAGGAATGAAACTATCCCTACTGAAACATTTGTCGGTCAAAAATTTGAATCGTTACGAGGTAAGTTAAGCTTACCTGTAAAGGGAGATGTGATTAATCGATTTGGTTCGCCACGGGAAGATACTGGCTTATCTTGGAAAGGTTTATTTATTAAATCTAATGAAGGTAATGAAGTAAAATCAATCGCAACAGGTCGAGTCGTTTTTGCTGACTGGCTTCGAGGCTTTGGCAATCTTATTATTGTCGATCATGGGGAGGGTTTTATGAGCCTCTATGGCAACAATCAATCCACACTCAAAAAGACAGGCGAAATTGTGCGCGGAGGAGACGTGATTGCTTTAGTAGGTAATACTGGGGGAAACGAATCAAATGGTCTTTATTTTGAGCTAAGGAAACTTAGCAAACCTTTTGATCCTTTGGCCTGGACTTCAATTAAATAAATTACTCACCAATCACATGCATCAAGATTCGTCGCTCATGAGATTGATAGCGATGTTCGTATAAAAAAATACCTTGCCATTGGCCGAGAGCAATCTTACCTTGCGTAATTGGTATAGACAGGCTCGTTTGTGTTAGGGCAGTTCTAATATGTGCCGGCATATCATCTTCACCTTCAGCGGTATGAATGAATAAAGAATCCCCATCAGGTACTAAGCGCTCAAAAAAACTTTCCAAATCAACTAAAACATCAGGATCGTAATTCTCATTAATAAGCAGACTCGCTGAAGTATGTTGCACGTAGAGCGTTAATAAGCCTTCTTTGAAATCCGATTGATTTACCCAATCTAAAACTTTTTGGGTGACATCATAAAAATGGCGACCCGAAGTACGGATCGCCAATGTTTGACTAGCTTGTTTCATCAATTAAGACTTTACTTAAATTTTAGTAAATTTAAGTTTACCTGAAACACTATCAATCTTAATGGTATCTTTTGCCATAAAATGGCCTGCTAAAATTTCTTTAGCGAGTGGATTTTCAATTTCAGATTGAATCGCTCTCTTTATAGGTCTTGCACCATAGACTGGATCAAATCCTTCTTTGGAAATTTCTTCTAAGGCAGCATCCGTAATGTCCACTTTCATTTCAAGTTGTGCCAATCGATCTTTTAAATATTGCAACTGAATTGCTGCAATCGATTTCACATGATCATCTGCTAACGCGTGGAAGACAACCACTTCATCAATACGATTAATGAACTCTGGACGGAAATGATTTTTAACTTCACCCATCACAGCTAATTTAATCACTTGATAATCATCACCCGACATCGCTTGAATCATGTTAGAAGCTAAGTTAGATGTCATGATAATCACTGTATTTTTAAAATCTACAGTGCGTCCTTGTCCATCTGTTAAACGTCCATCGTCTAATACTTGAAGAAGCACATTAAACACATCTGGATGTGCTTTTTCTACCTCGTCTAATAAAATGACACTGTAAGGTTTACGTCTTACTGCTTCAGTGAGATAACCACCTTCTTCATAGCCAACGTATCCTGGGGGAGCTCCAATTAATCGAGCTACAGAATGTTTCTCCATAAACTCACTCATATCAATTCTGATTAAGTGATCTGGGGAGTCAAATAAAAAGTTAGCTAATGATTTACATAGCTCGGTTTTACCGACGCCTGTAGGTCCTAAGAAAAGGAAGGAGCCATAAGGTCGATTAGGATCACTTAAACCTGATCTTGAACGACGGATTGCATCGGACACTATACGCACAGCCTCATCTTGTCCTACGACACGCTCATGGAGTTTATTTTCCATTTTTAAAAGCTTATCGCGTTCACCTTGCATCATTTTTGAAACAGGAATACCTGTGGCACGACTCACGACTTCTGCAATTTCATCAGCACCTACTTCAGTTCGAAGCATTCGATTTGCTTGGGATTTAGCAGTTTCGGCTTTAGCAGCTTGTTTAAGTTGTGTCTCTAATTCAGGTAATTTTCCATACTGCAACTCAGACACTTTTTGCCATTCACCTTTTCGTGTTGCCTCTTCAATTTTTAAACGTATTTGTTCAATCTCTTCTTTGATATGTTTTGAGCCTTGAAGTTGTGCTTTTTCTGATTTCCAAATTTCTTCCAAATTGCTAAATTCTTTTTCAAGCTTCTTAATTTCATCTTCAATCAACTCAAAACGTTTTTTAGACGCTTCATCTTTTTCGCGACGCATAGCTTCACGTTCAATTTTTAATTGAATAAGTCGACGTTCTAATTTATCTAAAACTTCTGGTTTAGAATCAATCTCCATCTTGATACGAGATGCAGCTTCATCAATTAGGTCAATTGCCTTATCAGGTAAGAATCGATCCGTAATATATCGATGTGATAATTCTGCTGCAGCTACAATCGCAGGATCAGTAATCTCGACATTGTGATGAAGCTCATATTTTTCTTGCAGGCCACGAAGTATTGCAATAGTAGCTTCCACTGAAGGTTCATCTACGAGCACTTTTTGGAATCGTCTTTCTAATGCAGCATCTTTCTCAATATATTTTCGATATTCATCTAGAGTCGTAGCGCCTACACAATGAAGTTCGCCACGAGCTAATGCAGGCTTTAACATATTGCCTGCATCCATAGCACCCTCGGTTTTACCAGCGCCTACCATCGTATGAATTTCATCAATAAAAACTATCGTTTGACCTTCATCCAACGCAATTTCTTTTAAGACAGCTTTTAAGCGCTCCTCAAAATCTCCTCGGTATTTTGCTCCTGCTAATAATGCTGCCATATCAAGTGATAAAACTCGCTTATTTTTTAATGAGTCAGGGACTTCACCATTGACGATGCGTTGCGCCAAACCCTCTACAATCGCTGTTTTACCCACACCAGGCTCACCAATCAATACAGGGTTATTTTTCGTACGTCGTTGTAAAACTTGAATAGTGCGACGGATTTCGTCATCACGACCAATCACCGGATCGAGCTTTCCGATTCGAGCTCGTTCAGTTAAGTCAATTGTATATTTCTTTAAGGCTTCTCTTTGGCTGTCTGCATCTTGAGAATTTATTTTGTCATTACCTCTTACAGATTGAACAGCTTTTTCTAATGCTGCTTTAGTTAGACCATGTTGTTTTAATAATTTAGCCACATCACTTTTATCATCAGCTAATGCTAATAAAAACATCTCACTTGAGATATAAGCATCACCTAATTTTTGTGAATTTTTTTCGGTTAAATTTAAAAGATTATTCAAATCTCTAGATATTGAAATTTCGCCCTGATTAGACTCGACTTTAGGAAGTTTATCAATAGATACTTTAAGAGATGCCTTAAGTGGTGCTAAATTAACACCAGCATAAGATAAAAGTGAAGCTGTACTTCCGTCGTCTTGGTCAAGCAAGGCTTGAACCATGTGAACTGGCTCGATATTAGGATTGTCATTCGCATTTGCAAGACTCTGTGCATCAGCAAATGCTTGCTGAAACTTCGTGGTCAATTTATCAAAACGCATAATAATTCCTCATAAATTAGTCTAATACATGTTAAATGGGGATAAATTGATAAATTTCAATCAGTTTATGGAATTATTTTTTAAACCATTTATCGAGAAATGCTTTAGAGATTTTTCCACTTAATGCAGTAACTTGATGCGTTGCATCATAAAAGTATGTTCTAGGAAGCTCACCGTACCAATTTGGATCAATACTATATCTGAGCCTATCTTCATCAACCTCTGCATATTGATATTGTTCATGCTGAGGGAGATTTGCCTGACTTAAAATTCTTTCAGCTTTTTTAGCAGACTCTTTTCCATCTACACATACTGTGATTAATTTAACGCTTGTATTTTTAGTGAGGACTTTACCAAGTTTTTTAAGGTCTTCTATACAATATGGGCAATCAATAGACCAAAAAGAAATAATCAAAGGCTGATTGAGATATTTCGTCTCAATAGCTTTTCGAGTATTGATATCAAACGGCATAAAATCATATGCAAATGAAAAATTCGAAAAAAACAAAAATATTAAAAGAATCTTTAATTTCATATAGCCTATTCTAGTGATATTAATTGATAGCCATCTTTGATGGTGTTCCAAGAAAGAAAGACTTTATTGTTAAATTGAATAAGCTCTGGATAGTCTGAAACGCCATCAGTTTTTTTAATTACCTTAGATTCTAGCCAGGTTTTTCCACCATCTTCTGACACAGATAAAACAATATAGCTACCAAATTCATTGATTTCTTTCCAAGCCAAATAAACTTTTTCATTGATACTTAGCAGTGACGGGTGGCTTGGCTGAAAATTTGTATTTCCAAATTTTTTAGGTGGAGAACTTACCCAAGCTACACCATCCATTCGCGCATAAAATAAACCTGCTTTCTCTCCACCATCAAACCAAGCCATGTGATAACCCCAGTCACTTCCTTTTGTTATTGCTGGACCGTGATGGGGACATGCATCAATTCTCCAACCGCCGAATGTAGCTCTATTTACAATAATTTTATCTTTTGTATCAATTTTTGCTATTGCGTGATCTCTTATACCTTTTTCATAGAGCTGTCGCCACATGGCAATAACGTTTCCGGCGCTATCATTTGTTAGAGCAATTCTGCAACATTCACAACTACTATCAATAATTTTTTTCTCAATTTTAAATGATTCCCCAAAATTTTCTGAAACAGAATAATACAGGGCTGCACCTTTATACTCTTTAGTTTTGTTTTGAAGTTTGGCGTTTTCCAAATCGCGCTTGTCTATCCATGCTATAAATATTCGTCCGTTTTTATTTACATTAATTACATCAAAACGATGTGTTATTTCTGATTTATCTTGATGAACAATCTGAGGCAATTCAAAAGTTTTGCCATGATCTTTTGATCTCGCAAACCATATATACCCGGAATAAGGCTTTGAAAGTGCCTGAGTCCAAGTCACATAAATATTTCCTTCAGGGCCAATAGCAATTTTGGGTTTTGCATCCCCTGATGTTCCTATTTGCTGCAATTCAGTATTTATATTTATAGCTTTCGAGAAATTAATTCCTTGATCATTTGATGAGTCAACGACAACAAATCCCTGTTGCTCTCTCACTCGCCATAAAGTTCCTGACTCATCAAATGAAATCGAGGCAACAACTGAGGGCCCATGACTATGGCCCTCATGAGCAATAGCTGAATTTAAATCATTAATTAAAATTAATAATAATAATTTATAAAAAAAATTAATAATCGAATTTAACTTGGGCATAGCCTGTTCTTTGAGGAAATGGATGATGAACAAAAGCTTGATCATTAAAAATATTATCAACTCCCAATGATGCCGTCCACCTGTCTTTAAATTTATAATTTGCTTTTGCATCTACAAATAAAAATCGACTAGCGCCCTGATATGTCTCTGGATTGATATCTGAATTATCCAATTGTATAAATTGGCGCCCGCTATATCTTGCAGCTAAACTCATTGTGAAATCTTCACTAACTCGATATGTTGCTACAGCTTTATATAGCTGCCTTGGGATACGAGGTAAATTTTTATTAATAAAAGAAGGTGCTGCATCATTCTTCAAAATTTCTGAATCAATTAAGGTCGCGTTAGCTAACACATCAAGTTTAGGAATCATTATGTTGTTCCATTCAGTTGCTAATTCAATGCCGTGTATTCTGACATGGTCTACATTCTGAATATAAGTACTTGAAGTACCAATCCTCGAAATATTTGTTTGAGAAATTAATGCGTCATACCTGTCTTCTCTAAAAAGACTAGCTCTCGCAAGACCATTCACAAAACGACGCTCTGCAGTTATTTCAGCGGAATAAATCTCTTCAGGTTTTAAATTTGGGTTATTCGTAACAATGGTGTTGTTATCTGTTATCTGTTGGAATAGCTCGGTAACGGTTGGAAATCGGTATGCTTTGCCAAAAGCGGCCCGAAAGCCCCATGCCGGCATTGGTTCGAAACTTAAAGATAACTTGGGAGAAAAGGTATTTCTAGATCTGTCCTCATACCTAGCAAGATTTGTAGTATTTTGGTTTGCTCCATCATAAACCTCATAATGTTCTTGACGAGCTCCTAGTGTAAGCGCCCATTCTGGCGTTATTTGCCACTTATCTTGAATATAAACTGCATGCGTTTTCGTATTGCCGGAAGATAAGGAATTAAAAGCTCCTTTTTGTGAGCCCATCCAATCACTAGATGCATTTATTATTTGCCTTAAATGGTAATAATCTAAATGATATCCCAGATCAATGATGTGATCTTTTGGACGCAAAGTGACGCGACTTTCGAATACTGTCCAACCTGTACCAGAAAGATCCGTGATCTGACCTGTTTTTGTAATATAAGGATTAGTATTAGAAGTTCCAGTTAAATTTGATCGATTACTCAAGTCCCTAGAGTAATTATAATCAGATAGTGTCATTTGCCAATTAAAGAAGCCTTTATCATTAGATTTAAAATCAATCGATTGCATCACATGAAGCGCTTCTGCCTGAGCTGGATTCATTCTTGCTACAGCATAAGATTTATTATTAAAGTTCACACTTCCACCATAAATTGAATTGCCATTATTATCCTTAATATAACTTTCTACATTCTGTCTACTATCAAGATCCCACAAGCCAATCGTATAGGTGAGCTTAGATTGATTTAAAAATTCATACTGGCCTTTAAATTTTCCATTTTTCTGAATAGAAGTATCGATCGCTGTTGCACCAAAAATAACTCTATCCTGATTTAAAATGCCCTTATCCTGATAAGCGCCTGTCACAGGAGTTTCTGCTCCTGCTTCAGATGAACTGAGATTGGCAATCGAAAAATCAAGAGGCTGTGCCGTATTTTCAAGTCTATTCATACTCGCCCAAAAACTAAAATCATTAACCTTATTTCCTAAGGAAATAAATTCACGATGTCCGCTCTCATTTTGATTTGTTCCATAAAGCTTAAAGTTTTGAAAAAAAGTTTGTACACCAGCATGACTTTCAAATTTTTCAGGCATTCGTGTTTCGATATTGATCAAACCCCCCATTGAATTTCCTGCGTAAAATGAAGAAAAAGGCCCATACATCATACTTATCCTTTGTATTTCTTCCGGATTTACCATGCCCCACCTTGGAGGATATGAAAATGAATTCCCAAGTAAATTAGATAAAAGGACGCCATCTGCATAAAGCATGCTTTGTGCGCTAGATATGCTTCCTATAGTTCTTGACGAAATAATACCGTTTCTATCGCCAATAGACCTCTCCCTCACTTGAATACTGGGCAGGTATTTTAAAGTTTGCGCAGGTGTTGCAGCGTTAACACTCTCTTCAATTTGCTTTTTGTCATAGGTTTCAACGGTAGCCGGAAATTTCATGATGCGGCTATCGATTAGAGAATCTTTCACTGTAATAGTGCCGGTAACTAAATCAGATGTCTCTCCAGACATGGCTGATGGCATAACAAATAAATATAAAATAGTAGGAATAATTTTCTTCAAAATCATTTAATCAATCTCTATACAATAGAAAAAAATTGTGCAAATTTCTGCACAAGTAATGCATTAATAGACAGATTAAATAACTGGTGGAGCTTGAGGAGGGTGAGAAGATCTAAAGTAAGACTGAAGTATTGGAGATTCGTATTCTAGGAAAAATTTTGCAGCATTGGGAATTAAAGTTAATTCTAATTGGATATTACCTTCTGGCAAATAACTCTTGTCTGAAGCTATCGAACAATAAGCACAATGCGTCAGATTAATGCCTGCATGATTTTTATCTGGATTCTGATTTTGCGTCGAAACAAATTTAATGCCTTGAGAGGTACAAACTCTTTCAACATTATGAAGGTTATTTTTTAACTCAACTGCGTGTGAAATGAATGGCATAAAGGATGTTAAAAGCATTGCAAAAATCGCAATCCAGCTTCCTATTTTTTTGTATGCATTTTTCATAGTCGGTAAATTGTAACAGAAATTAATTGCTAATTTTCTGAAAAACGCTCTTCAAGCCATGGATCAGCATCATTATGATAGCCTCGGATTTCCCAAAAGCCCGGCCTATCTTCAGCGTGTAATTCAATGGCTTTTAGCCACTTTGCACTTTTCCATGCATAACGTTTAGGCACGACTAATCTCACTGGGCCGCCATGTTCATTTTCTAACGGCTTATTAAAAACGTGGTGCGCAACAATCACATCATCATCTAATATTACTTCTAATGGGATATTAGTTGTGTAATCGTCATAACTATGAAGCGTCACAAAATTAGCCTTATCTAATGGCTTAGCTAAGGCTAATATATCTCTTGCTAAAACACCCTCCCATGGCACATCCAACATGGACCAGCGTGTCACGCAGTGAAAATCTGAAATATCTTTTGTTTGAGGGAGTTTCAATAAGGACATCCAGTCTAAATCTATCTCTTTTTCAACAAGACCAAACACTTTTAATTTCCAATTACTTTCATCCACTTCGGGTCTAATGCCCAAATCAAGTATTGGGAATTTAGTCGTGAGTGTTTGCCCTGCAGGAATGCGATCATTTTGATTGGGTTCGTCTCGTTTTAAGCCCTTTTTAGCAAGAGCGATCTTACCTTCTATCAATTTTTTCCAGTCAGGCATAATTAACTTAATAAAGGTTTTTTGTTTTTGAATGCATCATAAAGAATTAAAGCGACGCCTATTGAAATAAAACTATCTGCCACATTAAATGCTGGCCAGTAATAAGCTTCATAGTGAACATAAATGAAATCGATCACAAAGCCATAATAGCTTCTGTCACACAAATTACCTATAGCTCCACCAAGTATGAAAGCGAGTGCTAGACATGATAATGGATGTTTTAATCGCTTACGCATTAATCGAATTATGATAACAATTGCGATCAATGAAACGACGATAAAGAAATATCTCTGCCAGCCAGAGGCTTCACTTAAAAAACTAAAGGCAGCGCCTGTATTTTGAAAATGCACAATATTAAAAAATGGAGTTATCACTAAAGCACTTCCAAAATCTAGGTGGTTAAATATCCATTGTTTGGATATGAAATCCAAAATAAAAATCAAGAATGCAATCACAATATACTTAAGCATGTAATCTTACTTCACCTTTTTCAAAAAGATTACTAATACATCGATTGCAAATAGTTGGATGTTCATGATGTGATCCAACTTCTTTTTGATAATGCCAACATCGATCACATTTCATATACTGGCTTGCGCGAACATCGATATGTAAATCACCCTGTCTTTCATGAAGCTTCGCATGCGATGTAATCATCGCAAACTTAAGATCTTCCTGAAGTAACGACAAGGATTGATAAATGTCACCTGATGCGTAAATGTCAATCTCAGCTTGAAGTGAAGAGCCGACTAAACCTTTTTCACGTAACTCTTCAATTTTTTTATTAGCAATAGCGCGCACCTGAATAATATGTCCCCAAGCTAATAGCTCTCTAGTATTCAACTCATGAGCTGGAATGTCATACCATACATCCATAAATACTAATTCATCACTTTCTGGCATGAGAATCTGCCAAATTTCATCTGCGGTGAAACTTAAAACAGGCGCCATCAATCTCATTAGGGCATGCGAAATATGAAAGATTGCACTTTGTGCAGCGCGTCTTTCTTTTGAATTTTCATTTGATGTGTAAAGTCGATCTTTTAAGATATCAAGATAGAAACCACCTAGGTCTTCAGAACAAAAACTTACAAATTTTTGCATCCCTAAATGAAATTCGTAGGACGCATAATCTTGTTTAATATGATCTTGAAGTTGATGCGTTAAATGCAATGCATAGCGATCGATTGATAACCACTCTTTGACTGGAAG
>DATCVG010000014.1:0-4638 GCA_036567085.1 Candidatus Methylopumilus sp. | reverse complement strand
CTTATGAATTAATCAAACTTCATAAGCAAAATAAGAAAACTACACAAATTGCTTTGGACGTGGGCTTCAAACATCTAGGAAGATTCTCAGTTAAATTTAAAGCAAGATTTGGTATTCATCCATCAGTTCTATGTAAGACGTCATAAAAACAACCCAATAGGGTAGTTTTATCCCATGTATATATCGCGGTATGTGGGATTTTTTATTAAATAATCCCAACCGTCAAATCTTTTGACACTCATCCCTCTAATCAGATGTCTCAAAAGACATCTTCGAACCCAAGTGTCACTTGACTAGACGCTGATAGAACCGCGGATTAACCAATCTCTGCCTGGGGGAAGATAAAAAGGGCTATTTTTGCTATAATTCCGCTTCTTCACGGTTTTTGTTGTGAAGTTCCATATGGCCAGGTAGCTCAGTCGGTAGAGCAGCGGATTGAAAATCCGCGTGTCGGCAGTTCGATTCTGCCCCTGGCCACCATTCATATATTAAGTACCATCTAAGGAAAGCAATGAAAAAAAATACAAAAGTAACAATAGCGGTTGCATTAATTGGTTTAGTTGCAACAGCAGCTGTAACATTCAAATATGTTAATGCAAAAGTAAAAATTAAAGAATTAGAAGCTGTTTCACGCTTACAAAATTTAACCTTAATAGCTATTGGCAACAAGGATTATGTGCTTGCTTGTAAATCACAAACTGAAGCAGAAGAATACCTAGGTAAAGTCCACTCAAAAGCTGAAGACTTACTTGGTATGATCCATAAGAGTAATCAGGAGCTATGCGCTAAAGCTCAGAACTCACAATCGAAATAATTTCGAACTAAAAGTGATATAAAAGCCAGCTTGTGATTGACTCGCTGGCTTTTTTATTTAAATCTACTTAAAACCTCTACATGTAAAAATTACGATTTTGTCATAATTCATTAACAATCATATTCTAGAATGATGTCTTGCATCAAAAGTGCAAAATATTAATTCAACCCAAAAGGAAAAGAAATGAAAAAGTCAGTACGTTTAAGTCTTATTATTGTCGCTGCTGTTGCAGCAATTTCAACTACAGTGGCTGCGTCCACATTCATTCAAAGCAATGAAAAACTTCACGAATTAGAGCGTGCAGCACGCTTACAAAACTTAAGTGTGATCGCTATCAAAAATAACGATTTTGCACTTGCTTGCAAAGCGCAAACTGAGGCTGAAAAAGCACTTACACAAGCCAATCTTCGCTCAGAAGATGTTGTAGGCATGGTAAATAAATCAAGTGGTGAGCTTTGTTCAAAAGCTGCAAAAGTGATTGCTTTAAAATAATTAGTCGCTGATTTAAAAAAACCCGCTTAATGCGGGTTTTTTTATTTCTCTAAAAATACTCAGTTACTTTGAGATTGATGAACTTTCTTATATCATGCCTACCTAAGTAAAGCATGTGTATATAAAAATACTTTTAACTTCAACATAATCAAGAAGGAATCATAGATGGAAAACTCTGGCACTTTTAAAAACATCATCATTGCAATCTTAATCGCAGTAGCAGGTTATTTTTCGTATAGCGCTTATAACGCTGAAGATCAACTAAGTGCACAAACTGCAGAAATTAAAAATTTAAATGGTCAAATTGCAACGCTTAATCAAAAAGTGACTGACTATGAAAAGGCTGACGCTCAAAAGAAGGCTATTGTGGCTGACTTAGAAGCAAAAGTAACTGCCCAAAGTAAGGATCTTGAAGATCTTAAGGCTCAACTTGCAAAATCTATGAAGCCTGCAAAAGCAAAAGAAGCTCCAAAAGCTAAAAAAGTAAAATAATTTCGTTTTTCACACATAAGGTACATTCCCCTTATGTGTGATTTTCTTTTTTTTTAAGTCCCGCAAAACGTTTGATAAGACTTGTCTTCCTCTAAAGGTGGCTCACTAAATACCTTGGAGTCCTCGTAAGGTTTTTGAAGCGCTGCAATAAAATCATTTAAGAAAATGTAATCTTGATCTTCTACTGCGAGCGACAATGCTTTCTCCACTAAATAATTACGAGGAATGACGGCTGGATTATGTCTTAACATCATAAGCTTTGATGTCGCCTCACCTTCTTTTTGTTTTTGAATGCGATAGAGCCATTTTTTGTACCAAGCTTTAAATGAATCATCTTCAAAAATAGCGTCCTTTAAAATTACATCTGACGAAAGATGTCTGAATGTGAGGGTATAGTCGGCCTTATTTTTTTGCATGAGAATTAACAATTCATTGATTAAATTTATATCACTTGCGTCCTCATCAAATAAACCTATTTTTTGTCGCATGCCTTGTAACCATGCTTTCTGAAATTGATCTGAAAAACTATTCACTGATTGAGACGCTAATTGAATAGATTTGTCAGTATCTTGATCTATAAGTGGAAGCAGTGTCTCCGCAAATCTTGCCAGATTCCACTGTGCAATAGGTGCTTGATTGGCATATGCATAGCGACCCTGACGATCGATCGAGCTAAATACAGTTTCAGGATGGTAGCGATCCATAAATGCACAAGGACCATAATCAATCGTTTCACCACTGATCGACATATTATCTGTATTCATGACACCGTGAATAAAACCCACATGCATCCATTGGCTTACAAGTGAAGCTTGTCTTTCCGTGACTCTATTTAAAAAAGCGAGATAGGGATTGGCTTCTTCTTTACATTCTGAAAAGTGTCGATCAATCGTGTAATCAGCCAGTATTTTTAATTTATTGATATCGTTCAGTGTGGATGCGAATTGAAAAGTACCGACTCGAATATGACTTTTTGCAACCCTTGTGAGTATTGCGCCAGGTAATGCTTCTTCCCGCATGACACTCTCTCCGGTCGCTACCACTGCCAGACTTCTTGTCGTTGGGATATTTAAGGCATGCATTGCTTCACTGATGATGTATTCACGAAGCATAGGACCTAATGCAGCCCGGCCATCACCACGTCTAGAATAAGGCGTTTGTCCTGAACCTTTCAATTGAATATCAAAACGTTCGCCATCTGGACTAATCTGTTCACCTAATAGAATTGCTCTTCCATCACCTAATAGGGTGAAGTGTCCAAATTGATGCCCTGCATATGCTTGTGCTATAGGGTATGCTTTTTTAGGAATTTCATTGCCAGAAAAAATATTGGTCCACGTTTCAAGGCTCAAACTTTCTTTATCTAGTCCTAAAAATTTTAATAAAGGCTCATTGAGTAAAATAAGTTTTGGATTTGATACTTCTATTGGGAGCTGCTCCACAAAAAAATCTTTAGGAAGCTTTATATAGGTTTGATCAAAATGCCAACCCACTTTTTCTGACTGTTGATTATTCATTGAATCAATCTTAAGAGGGAAGACATATGGTCTAAATTGAACATGATGATTTACTAATATTTTAATATACCTATTATAATGAATTATGCATTCATCTTATGGGAGACCGTCATGTCTAAAATTATTGTTGAAAAAAATCCAAGCGAAGAGAGGCTTAATGATTTAGGGATAAAGTCTTGTCCCACATGGTCAAAAGAGCCATCCACTTTCCCATGGAGTTATTCGGAACAAGAGATTGCCTATATTCTAGAAGGTGAAGTGACAGTGACGCCTGATGGTGGGGAGCCTGTTAATTTTGGTAAGGGTGATCTTATTACCTTTAAAGAAGGATTGTCTTGCACTTGGCATGTTAAAAAAGCGCTGAAGAAACATTATCACTTTGGTTAATGAAAAAATTGAATCAGTAGCAGTTGAGACTTCTTTAAGCTCCGTTATCACATAAAAAATAAATGGCGAAGAAATCAAGTGATTCAAGATAACCTAGGGTTATCTCTTAAAAGGTTTAGCGATTAGCTAATATCAAACGTGCTTTGAAGCGTTGGAATAATGACATTATTCCAATTTAAAGTTTCTCGAATTGATTGCACAAAATGAACAGATGCTGAAGGTTCACCATGGACCACAAAAACATGTTTTGGTTTTTGTTTAAATCCTTTTAACCATTTCAATAAATTATCTCGATCAGCATGTGCTGATAAACCGCCTAATGTATGAATGGAAGCTTTGACATCTACATACTCACCCATAATTTTTACTGAGACGGCTTCATCTACTAGTCGACGACCCAAAGTTCTTAGCGCTTGAAATCCTGTAATCACAATGGCATTTTTTTCAAAAGGCAAATTATTAATCAGATGATGAAGAATTCTTCCCGCTTGACACATACCGCTCGATGAAATAATAATCGCCCCACTTTTTAATCGGTTTAATGATTTTGATTCTTCTACGTCACCTACAAATCGCACATCAATTTTATTCTTATGATCAAGAAGCCATTGATAAAGTAATTTTGCATCATCATCAAGCTCATCCATGCAAGCAGTTGTGAGTTCCGTAACTTTTGTCGCCATAGGTGAATCGACCCATACATTTAAATGAGGTAAACGTTCTCGCCGAATAAGATCTGCTAGGATGAATAGTATCTCTTGTGTTCTTCCTACAGCGAAAGCTGGCATGATAACATTTCCACCTCTTTCTAATGTCTGCGTGACAATATCGACTAACTCATTTTCTGTTTCTTTGATGCTTCGATGAACTCGATCTCCATAAGTGGATTCAACTATTAATACATCTGCGGATTCAATCAATGAAGGCTGACGAAAA
>DATCVG010000013.1:0-7280 GCA_036567085.1 Candidatus Methylopumilus sp. | reverse complement strand
AGCATCATGATTGCGATTAAAAAAACAACTACTACATACGTTATTTTTTTCATAATGATTACCTTACTTCACGCTCTCTTGATTTAAATGCGTCTCTCGATCTTTCTAGATTTTGAAGAGATGTTTGATTCATATCCAGTTGCGGCGAAACATTGATTGTGGAAGATATATTCTCTTTAGAACCTGGTGACGTTTGCTGAATCAATTTATCTAAGGGTAGGTACAAAAGACTATTTGAATTTTTTTGATCCACAATCACTTTAGAAATATTCGATAAGATTTGTTCCTGTGCTTCGATATAGATACGGTCTCGCATCACTTCAGGTGCGCGATTATATTGCGTCAATATTTGTTCAAAACGACTCGCATTACCTTTAGCTTCACTTTCAACTTTCACGCGATAGCCCTGTGCTTCAGACGTTAATCTGGATGCTGCACCCTTCGCTTTTGGAATAATATCGTTAGCATAAGCTTGACCTTCATTTTTTTGACGCTCTAGATCTTGCTTTGCTTTCACTGCATCGTCAAATGAAGCTTGCACCTGTTCTGGTGGTTGCGCATTTTGCATAGTCACGCTCGTTACATTAATGCCCGTGTCATAACGATCCAATATTTCTTGCATTAATTTTTTAGCTTTCACAGCAATCTCTTCACGACCTTCATACAAAGCAAAATCCATTTTGCTTTTACCCACGATTTCTCGAATTGCACTTTCAGCAGCTCCTCTCACTGAGGCGTCTGCGGAACGATTATTGAATAGAAAATTTTCAGCTGATTTAAGGTTATATTGCACGGCGAATTGAAGATCAATAATATTCTCATCATCGGTGAGCATCAATGATTCTCTGAGCTCTTTAGATCTTGCAACACTATTACCGGACGAGCGATAACCCACCTCAAGCGTTCGAACCTGTTCTAAATTAACAACTTCTACTGATTCAACAGGAAAAGGAATATGCCATCTCGGTCCTGGCATCGTCACTTCTGTATTTTTTCCAAACCTAAGTACTACACCGCGAGAGCCCTGATCGACAATATAGAATCCAGTTGCAGCCCATATTAAGGCAATAATCAGCACAATTGTTGTCACCGGTAATTGATCTTGCGGCGTTTTGGATTGTGAGCTTTCATTATTCGGCCTAGAATTTTTTTGTGTGCTTTCTTTTCTGCCAAAAAGTCGGCCTATTTTTTTACCCAAGTCATTCAGGAGCTCATCTAAATCAGGAGGTCCTTGATCTTGGTTATTATTTTGTTCGGGATTTTTTGCCATATATGTCTACTTACTAAGTATTGTTTAACGAGGTTTCTTCAAATTTATCGGTATTTGTTATTTGGCTTGATTCATAGATTTCGAGGATGGCTTCTTTTAAAAGTTCAATCCCCTCGCCTGTCTTTGCAGATAACTGGATACATGAAATTCTACCATATTCATCCCTTTCATGATTTGCCTTTATATCAAGTCTATCAATCTGATTTAAAACAAGAATCTGAGGTATAGAGGAGGCTTTAATTTCCTCTAAAATCTTATGAACTGCGATGATTTGCTCATGATGATTGGGGTTAGCCATATTGACGACATGTAGTAATAAGTCGGCTTCTCTTGATTCTTCTAGCGTTGATTTAAAAGCCTCAATTAATGTCGTAGGAAGTGACTTTATAAAACCGACTGTATCAGACACGACACATTCCACCCCCTCTCCTATAAAAAGCTTTCTTGAAGTTGTATCAAGTGTTGCAAAAAGCTGATTCATGGCTAAGGTATCGGCACGTGTGAGTTGATTAAAGAGTGTCGATTTGCCTGCGTTCGTATAACCTACGATTGAAATATTAAGTACGCCCGAACGACTTCTTTTTTTTCGCTGCATGGTGCGTTGCCGTTTTAATTTATCGAGTTTTTCTTTTAACTGCTTTATTCGAAGCCTCAACATTCGGCGATCAAGTTCTAATTGCTTTTCACCAGGGCCGCCTCTTACTCCAATACCGCCCTTTTGTCTTTCTAAATGGCTCCAGCCTTTAATTAAGCGAGTCGATAAGTGATCAAGTTGCGCTAACTCCACTTGGAGTTTACCCTCATGACTTTTTGCACGCTTTGCGAAAATAAATAAGATAAGTGCAGTGCGATCTAAAATGCGCGTACTAAAGTATTTTTCTAAATTACGTTCTTGTGAGGGGCTTAAATTGTGATTAAAAATCACCGTATCTGCCTTTGATTCTTGGATGATGAATTTCACTTCTTCAGCCTTTCCTGAACCTAAAAAATATTTAGGGTCAGGCGCTGATCTTTTAATATTGACCGTACTGACAATTTTCATATCAGCACTTAAAACTAACTCTTTTATTTCTTCGACATTCTCTTCGAAATCGACATCACCAAAATTAATACTGATGACACAAGCAGACTTACCTTCATTCGGGCGTTCAAACATTAATCGACATCTGCTGGAGGCTCGATATTGACATTGCGGGTAGGTACAATCGTTGAAATAGCATGTTTGTAGACTAGTTGGCTGACTGTGTTTTTGAGAAGAATGGCGTATTGATCAAATGATTCAATATTGCCTTGTAATTTGATACCATTCATTAAGTAAATAGAGACAGGGACATGTTCTTTTCTGAGCTGATTTAAAAAATCATCTTGTAAGTGTGTGCTCTTTTTATCCATAGTCAATTCCAAATAAAGTTATAAGTATAGATTTAAACGCTTCAAAGTTTCATCCCGCCCTAATATCGCCATCACTTCATCAATGCTTGGAGATTGTGCAATGCCTGTCAAAAGGACCCGAAGTGGCATCGCAAGTTTCGGAAATTTAACTGCATGTGATGTTACCACTTCATTCATAGCATTATGAATGGCTTCTTTCGTCCAATCAATCTCAAATAAAATAGCTTGAAAATTTTTTATAAGGCTTAATGCTTCGTCATTAATATATTTTGCAAAATCTTCTGGATTCGGCTTTTGGTATTCAAATACATAAGCGATATCTTTAGCAAGCGCGGTTAGATGATTTACACGTTCACGGTGAATTTCAATCGATTTCTTCAAAAGGTCAATATCAATAGGTCCCTTAATATGCGCTTTTAAATAAGATTGAATCGCAACACTTATACGATCGAGTGGTAAAGTTTTGATGTAATGACTATTTAACCAATCTAATTTTTCGGTATTGAATTGTGCTGATGAAGAAGTGATATGGTCAAAATCAAACCATTGGCAAAAGTCAGTCATACTAAAAATTTCATCGTCACCGTGGCTCCATCCAAGGCGTGCTAAATAATTAAGGATGGCTTCAGGTAAATATCCTTGATCAAAATATTGCATCACACTCACAGCCCCATGTCTTTTTGATAACTTTTGACCATCATCTCCTAGAATCATGGATAAATGCGCATAAGCTGGGATATTTGCGTTCAAAGCTTTTAAAAGATTAATCTGACGTGGTGTATTATTGATATGGTCATCACCTCGAATCACATGGGTCACTTTCATTTCCAAGTCATCAATCACGACACAAAAGTTATATGTGGGTGTGCCATCTGATCTTGCAATAATGAGATCATCAAGTTCTTCATTCGCAATCGTGATCTCACCTTTCACTAAATCACGCCAAGAGACATTGCCCGATGTTGGATTCTTAAAACGAACCACAGGTTTTATATCTTTTGGAATGGTAGGTAAATTTTTTCCGGGTTCAGGACGCCATTTACCATCATATTTGGGTTTCAAGCCTGCTTTCATTTGTGTTTCACGAAGTATTTCTAATTCTTCTTTAGATGAGAAACAAAGATAGGCGCTACCATCTTTGACTAACTGATCAATATATTTTTTATAAACTGCCATTCGCTGTGTTTGATAGATTGGACCATCATCATAATCAAGATGAAGCCAAGTCATGCCATCAATAATGGCTTGCACTGCTTCAGGTGTGGATCTTTCTAGATCGGTATCTTCAATACGTAAAATAAATTGACCATGATTTTTTTTAGCATAGGCCCAAGAAAATAATGCAGTTCTCGCACCTCCAATATGAAGATAACCTGTGGGGCTTGGGGCAAAACGTGTCACAACGGTCATAGATATTTTTTCTTAAAGATTAGGGCCTGCAAATAAATCATGTTGATCATAAGATTCAATTTTAACATCGACAAAATCACCTGGCTTTAAAAGCTTGCCATCTCGCAAATAAACTTTGCCATCAATATCGGGTGCATCTGCCATGGATCTTGCAATCGCAAAATCCCCTTGATGATCATCCACTAAAACAGTAAGGGTTTGCCCTATCTTATTTGCAAGTTTTTTGTGGCTGATACGTGCTTGTGTTTCCATAAATCTTTGTAATCGCTCTTCTTTCATTTCTTCCGGGACTTGACCTTCTAAAAGATTAGCACTCGCACCATCGACAGGTGAATACTTGAAACAACCTACTCGATCTAATTGAGCATGTTCTAAAAAATCTAAAAGCGCTTCAAATTCAGCTTCCGTCTCACCTGGAAAACCTACAATAAAAGTACTGCGTATCGTGATATCGGGACATATTTCTCTCCATTGGTTGATACGCAAAAGATTATTTTCAGAACTTGCAGGTCGTTTCATTAATTTTAAAATGCGTGGACTTGCATGCTGAAAAGGTACATCAAGGTAAGGCAAAATCAACCCTTCAGACATCAAAGGAATGATGTCGTCCACATGAGGATAAGGATAGATATAATGCATTCTGATCCATACACCTAATGAGCCTAAAGCCTCGGCTAAATCATAAAGCTTGGTTTTGATAGGACGTCCATGCCAAAAGCCACTTCGATATTTCACATCCACACCATAGGCACTTGTATCTTGTGAAATCACTAAAATTTCAGATACACCATTATTCACCAAAGTTTCGGCCTCACGCATCACGTCATCGATCGAACGACTGACGAGATCGCCTCGCATGGAAGGAATAATACAAAATGAACATCGATGATTACAGCCTTCTGAAATTTTCAAATAAGCATAATGCTTAGGTGTTAAACGCACACCTTGTGGAGGCACCAAATCACTAAACGGGTCGTGAGGTTTTTCTAAGTGCGTATGAACAGCCGTCATGACCTCGTTTAATGCATGAGGTCCTGTGATCGCGAGTAAGTTTGGATATTCTTCTTCAATGATTTCTTTTTTGGCACCTAAACAACCTGTCACAATCACTTTGCCATTTTTTTTAACGGCTTCCCCGATCGCATCCATGGATTCTTTGACCGCTGAATCAATAAAACCACATGTGTTGACGACGACTAAATCAGCATCTTGGTATGACTTTGAAATGTCATAACCTTCGGCACGGAGTTGAGTCAAAATTAGCTCAGAATCAGATCCAGCTTTAGGGCAACCTAGGGATATAAAACCTACTTTAGGGATGGAAGACGCCATTAACCTTCAACGATCCATTGCGTCATAGCGACTGATGCAATACCGAGTGCAATCAGGATGACTTGAAATATGGTAGATTGTAATTCTGTTTTTTTATGAAGTCCTGGAATCAAATCTGCAATAGATACATAAATCATACTGGAAGCTGCAAGCGCTAAAATAAAAGGCACCCAATCCATCATGGATTCCAAAATAAAATAAGCTAGGAGTCCGCCTAATACAGTAGAAAAACTCGCGAGCAAGTTAAAGATAAAAGCCTCTTTTTTCTTATAACCTGAATGGAGCAGAATTAAAAAATTACCCACCTCTTGAGGAATCTCGTGCGCAATGATCGCCAAAGCTGTGACAATACCAACACTCGTGCTTACCATAAACGCTGAACCAATTAAAATGCCATCCACAAAATTATGAAACAAGTCCCCTACCATAATCATGCTTCCACTTCGTCCTTCGTCATGCGTATGCTGGTGACTTTTAGAAACATAGTCATCATGATGCAAATC
The DNA here is from genome assembly GCA_036567085.1 of Candidatus Methylopumilus sp. Taxonomy (GTDB): domain Bacteria; phylum Pseudomonadota; class Gammaproteobacteria; order Burkholderiales; family Methylophilaceae; genus Methylopumilus. Next base: position 1,373 of record DATCVG010000013.1, on the reverse strand, counting down.
ATGTACTTCACAATGATCGCCATGACAGTGACGCCACAAAAGTAATTTTTCAAGTACAAAAAATAAAAGAATGCCAAATAAAACAACAAAGGTTGTCGTTTCAATGTTATTTGTCAGTTTAAAAGCGTGAGGTAATATTTCTAAGAAGACGGCACCTAACATCGCCCCTACGGCGTAACTCACTAAATGTGAGACAAGGTGTATTCGCGTATAAAATGTCACAAGCGCTGCTGTCATCACACTTAGTAAGCCGCCTATAAAGCAGGAAGATAAAATCCAAAAAAGTGTATGCATGAAATTGACTTGAAATCTAAGATCTAAGCATTATATCGAAACTTGAAATAATTGGATGTCTTTATGATGTAATCCAAATAAGGGAGGCCATACGACCCGTTTCTCCATCACGTCGATAAGAAAAATAATTTTTATGGTGAGCATAAGTGCAGTAGTCTTCAGTCACACTCGCACCATAAATTTGAGTCACACCATATGTATGAAGACGAATTTTAGCAAGCATATAAATATCAGCTAACCATTTTTGATTAGATATTGATTGAAATGCTTTTTCAGCCTCATGATGTCTTTCACAAAAACTATTTTTCACTTCACTACCAACTTCAAAATGGTTTTGACTGATGGCAGGACCTAACCAAACGAGCAATTCATTCGCTGGGAGATTCATTTTATGAAGTGTATTTTCAATCACGCCATTTAAAAGACCCCGCCAGCCTGCGTGGATGGCGGCTACCATCGTCCCTTCAGTATTTGTAAGTAGCAAAGGTAAACAGTCTGCTGTTTGAACGACACATACAATATGTTTATCTTTTGTGAAACACGCATCGGCATTTAATAGAGGCGATGGTAACTCGACCACATCAGCACTATGTGATTGATTTAGCCAACATGGTGTATTAGATAAATATTGATTTAATAATCCTCGATTAAAATCCACAGCATTTATATCGTCATTCACGTGTGTGGCTATATTAAAACTACTATATTTGCCTTGACTCTTTCCACCAAATCTCAGGGTTTGCATTGATTTAATATGAGGAGGTACTGGCCATTCAGGAATAAAAAAATTACTCATCTTCCTCCAAAATATCGTCATCTATATCATCACTGGATTCATCAAGATATTCTTCAAAACTCAAATCTTCTAATAGATCGGTTGCACTTGACTGCTCTTGCCTAATCATTTCGAGTAAATGTTTCATGTCCTCTGGTAAATCGATAGACCACTCCATCGCTTCACCACTGAATGGATGAATGAGTCCTAATCGAATCGCATGAAGCGCTTGACGATGAAAACCTAATATATGTTGACGCAGTTCATCGCACATCGATTTAATGGGCATAATGCTTTTTAAACC
>DATCVG010000012.1:0-18325 GCA_036567085.1 Candidatus Methylopumilus sp. | reverse complement strand
TCCGGAAGCATTAACCGAGATAATATCGTTTGGAACTTCAATATTTGCAAAAAGGTGAATTGTGGCTCCATCTTGAGTGATCGATTTTTTTGTTTTGATACGCTGAAGTTTTTCTTGTTCGTTATCCCATGAATCCTGAATCTTCTTATAATGTTTTTGAATTTCATGGGTTGGATTAACAATGACAACACCTTCTGTTCCATCAACAATAATTAAATCGTTGTCGTGTATTAAAGATCTTGCATTTTGCAATGCTACGATTGAAGGAATATTTAAACTCCTTGACAAGATGGCGGTATGAGAAGTAACACCACCTCCATCCGTAATAAAGGCAGCATATTTATGGTTTTTGAAATGAAGGGCGTCTGCCGGTGAAATGTCATGTGCTACTAAAATTGTTAATTTTTCTTTATTCTTTACTGCAATTTGATTTGAATGACCCAAAAGAATTTTAATAACTCTCTCGACAACTTGAATAACGTCTTGCTTTCTTTCTCTAAGATATTTATCTTCGATTTGATCGAATTGATTTACAACACTATCCATTTGTTTTTTTATCGCCCACTCCGCATTACATTTTTCATTTTCAATAATAGATTTTGGCAACACAGATAATGATTTGTCATTAAGTATCATTATATGTGTATCAATAAATGATCCTAATTCACCTGGGGCATCTGAAGGAAGTTGCGATTTTATTTTATTGAGTTCAATTCTTACTGTATTAACAGCGTCCTCAAACCTTTTAATTTCATGAGGAATATTTTTTAAATCAATATCGTATTGAACGACTTCAAGGAGTGCGTTGGATATCAAATGTGCCTTGCCTATTGCAATACCATTCGAAACACCAATACCGTGAAGGCTAAAAGGAGTCATATAGGGCTACTCCCCTTCTCCAAAATAATCATTGATAAGAGCAATGATAGAATCCAAAGCATCTTGTTCGTCAGACCCTTCGGTTGTGATTGTAATATCAGAATCTTGACTAGCCGCTAGCATCATTACACCCATAATGCTTTTTGCATTTACTTTTTTATTATTTTTTTCAATCCATATATCAGATTTAAATTGATTAGCAACCTGAGTTAGCTTTGCGGAAGCTCTGGCATGTAAACCTAGTTTGTTAATAATTTTAATAGAAGTTATCAGCATATTTGATTAGATTGAATATGAATAATCCCATCCTGAGCGCCCTGAATTGCTTTAGCAATGAGAACATCAAAGGACTCATGTCGGTAGCTAATGCTTCGAATGAGCATTGACAAATTAACACCCGCAATCGCGTTGACTTTGCCAGCTTTAATTATTTTAGTAATAATATTACAAGGCGTTGCTCCAAAAATATCTGTAAGAATCAAAACGCCATCACCCTGATCCAATACATTAATTTTTTCTGAAATTTCCTTATACATATTTTCGTGTGCACAATCATTTTCAATCGTAATAGAATCTAGAAGCTTCGGCCTGTCGCCTAGAACATGTATAGCACATTCAATTAGAGATTTTCCAAGTTCGCCATGTGTAATAAGAAGAATGCCAATCATAAGTGTCTTAATGGTTAATATCTCTATGGCGAATAATTACCTGAGATTTTGGGTTATTGAAATTAGTGAATAATTTATTTGCAATATAAACTGAGCGATGCTTGCCCCCAGTGCATCCAATAGCTATATGCAGTGAATGCCTTTGATCTTTTTTAAAAGCGCCTAGCCACTCATTTATAAAGTGATTGATATCTTGATACATTTTATTGACTTCATTATAGCCATGAAAAAATTCTGCAACAGGCTTATCTAAGCCAGTTAAATTTTTTAAATTAGACTCATAGTGTGGGTTCGGAAGACAGCGCACATCAAAAATAAAATCTGCATCAAGTGGGATGCCAAATTTGTATCCGAACGAACTAAATTGTAAGGCAAGATGATCTTCCTTTAACTCAATCAATTCGCTCAATGCTTTCTTTAATGCATTTACTGACATGCTGCTAGTATCAATTTTATAAGCAATCTCAGCTAAAGGTGCAAGCATAGACCTTTCTTTTTCTATAGTTTCAGAAAGAGATAGCTTTTCGTTGGCAAGGGGATGTCTGCGTCTCGTTTCACCAAATCGTCTTACGATAGACTCGGTAGATGATTCTAGGTAAATCAACTTCGTTTTAATCGATAACGATTCAATTTCTTTTATAACGAAGGGTAATTTTTCAATATCAATACTTCTAATATCAACACTAATTGCAACCTTGTCTTGATGCTCATGATTTAGATGTTGTGAAATATTTGACAAAAGCGTGACAGGTAAGTTATCGATACAGTAAAAGCCATTATCTTCGAGAGCATTTAAGGCAATACTTTTACCTGAGCCCGATAGTCCTGAAATAATAATGACTTCCATAATTAATGATCCAAACTTAATTCTAGGTTAAGTTTCTCAGACAGATGACTTATCGTGTTAGGCCCATTCTTCAGTAATATGTAATTTTTAACTGCCGTTTCAATTAAGAGGCTTATGTGTCTTGTTTGAGTCATAGGGATTTCAATTTTAGGGATATTAATATCAAAAAGTCTAAAAGTATTTACAGTCATTTCTAGTCTTGAACAATCAAGTTTTTTTCGGAATATTTTTAATTCAATAACTAAAAAAAGTTTTTGTTCTGAAACCACACTTTTACGACCAAACAATTTTTTAATATCGAGAATTCCTAGGCCACGAACTTCCATTAGATTTTTTAAAAGTGACGGAGCTTTTCCTATAATCTTATGTTGATCGTTTTTGTAAAAAAATACACTATCATCAGCAATAAGTTTGTGACCTCTACTGATCAAATCAAGTACCACCTCACTTTTGCCAACACCTGACTTCCCAATAATTAAAATACCTTTACCTTTTATTTCAACAAATACACCGTGTGTATGGTTTGTAACTTCAGGGTCTTTGGATTTTAATGCAATTAAATTAAAGAACTTTGATAGATACATTATTCGATTGGTTGATGTTTTAAACCGCCCTGAACTCTGTGATGATCTTTATGAACTTCTTTGTATTTAATGACTTGACGATCTAGCTTGTCTGAGAGTAAATCAATAGCACTATACATGCCTTCACCTCTGCACTCAGCGTGGATATCATTCTTTGGGAGGTGAATTGTTGCTTCTGCAATATGCTCCAATTTATTTACGGTGAGTGTTACTTTTACATCAATGACATGATCAAAATGGTAAAAAATCTTAGCTAATTTAGTTTGAATATATTCCTTTAATGACGGAGTAATTTCTAAATGATGGCCAGTCAAATGAATATTCATGACATTTCCTTAAGGTTAGGGTTATAAAATTTTTCTAAGATTGGTTGGGGCAATATTTAGCATTTCTCTATATTTTGCTACGGTCCGACGAGCGATATTAATATCTTGCTTCTTTAATAATAAGACAATTTCATTATCTGAAAGTGGTTTTTTTGGATCTTCTTGTTTAATGACTTCTTTAATTTTAGCCCTTATTGCGGTAGATGCAAGCTCATTCCCTGACACACTATCAATTGAGCTGCCAAAGAAAAATTTGAGTTCATAAATACCACGTGGTGTATTAATATATTTATTAGATGTGACGCGAGATATTGTGGATTCGTGAAGACCTACTTCTTCAGCAATCTCTCTTAAAACAAGAGGTTTCATCATGGATTCGCCATGATCTAAAAAGTCTTCTTGATGTCTCATAATTGCCTCAGAGACTTTAAGGATTGTGATAAAGCGTTGTTGTATATTTTTCACAATCCATTTAGCTTCCTGTATCTGACTAGATAAATGATGCGCAACATCATTTTGGGAGTTTTTTATCAAGTCTCGATAAATATGATTTAAGCGAAGTTTGGGAATCGCTTGCTCATTTAATGAAACTTGCCATTTAGTCTTCACTTTTTTGACATTAACTTCATGTTGAATGAAATGATGACTTTCAATAGTGGAAAATATATTTCCAGGTTTTGGATTAAGGCTTTTAATTACTTTTTGAACATCTCTTAATGCTTCATCTTCACACCCTAGTATTTTTTTAAGTCTCAAAAAGTCACGCGCAGCTAAAAGATTTAGATGGTTTTTGATTACTTTAATAGAGAGTAAATGAATCGGTGTTTCTTCTTTACTCTCAAGTTGAAGAGTCAGGCATTCTATGAGGTCTCTTGCGCCAATACCAGGGGGAGCTTGTTTTTGAATAAGCTTTAGTAAAGACTCTATTTCTTCAATACTTACTTCATATTCTTTTGGAATGCTTGCTAAAAAGTAATCAAGGGTCTCCTCTAGATAACCATCTTCATTAATTGAATCTATTAAAAGAGAAATAATAGCCTGATCTTTTTCACTAATTGGAATTAAATGAAAAATATCTTCAAGGTATTGTTTTAATGTTTGTGATGCAGGTTCTTGATAGTCAGCTGATTCAGCGTAATTATCTTTTGTATATTCGTCACCCCAATTAATTTCATGATCGTAAATAGCTTCTTGATGTTCTTGATGATTCAAAATTTCAAATGAAGTTTCTTCTTGAGAAATTGTCGGGCTATTTTTGTTTTCTTCCTCATCCTCTTCTTCAAATATTTCAATCAAAGGATTTTGTTGAATTAAAATTTCAAGTTCTTGATTAAGTTCAATCGAAGACATTTGTAAAAGTTTTATAGATTGCTGAAGTTGCGGGGTAAGCGATAAATGCTGGGATGCTTTAAATTGAAGATTTTGTTTCATCGCTTAAATAGCACTCATTTAAGTACTCATAGATAAAAGTCTTTACCCAAATAAACATCTCTAACATTTTGATCATTAGCAAGCGCTTTAGGCAGGCCTGATGCAAGTATTTTGCCTTGATTCACAATATAGGCACGATCACAAATACCTAATGTTTCGCGAACGTTATGATCTGTAATGAGGATGCCAATTTTTTGTTCAGCCAGATATTTGATAATTTTCTGAATATCAATTACCGCAATAGGGTCAATTCCTGCAAAAGGTTCATCTAGTAAAATAAAGGCTGGATTAGTAGCTAGACATCTAGCAATTTCAACGCGACGTCTTTCACCACCAGAAAGACTGATTGCACTATTATTTCTAATGTGAGTAATACCTAATTCTTGAAGAAGCTCTTCAAGTCTCTTATTCATTTTTTCCCGAGTTAATTCTTGTAGTTCTAAAATAGCCAAAATATTTTCAGACACTGTCATTTTTCTGAAGATTGAAGACTCTTGGGGCAGATAAGACAAACCCAGTTTCGCCCGGCTATGAACTGGTATTTTAGATATGTTGACATCATCTAAGGAGATGCGTCCTCGATCAGCTGAAATAAGCCCTACAATCATATAAAAACTTGTAGTCTTTCCAGCGCCGTTAGGGCCTAGCAATCCTACAATTTCACCACTCTTAATAGTTAAAGATACGTCTTGAACAACAGTTCTTTTTTTAAAAGTTTTTTTAAGGTTTTCAATAACTAATTCACTCATATTAGATCGTTATTCCTGTGGCTTTTTCTTTGGTTGAATAATTGCACGCGTTCTAGCGCCAGGAACAATTTCTCCCGCATTATTTTTAGTATTACCTGACATTGCTTTTGCAAATTCAGCATTTGCGTCATACATGATGTAATCACCATAAATGACATCCTGACCTTGTTTTACCGATGCCTTGCTATATAAATGTACTTTATCCATACGACCATCATATTCTATTCTCTGGGCACTTCCTTCAATATAGTCATTTTTACCTTCTCGTTTTTGTTTGAAGGTTGTCGGGTTGCCTATACTTGTAGCATGTTGAAAGCCTTGACTATCCTCTCGAACAGTCAGTTCGTCAGCTTTAATGAGAAGTGTGCCCTGTGTCAAAATCACATTACCAGTATATACACTTGTATTTTTTGAATCGTTAGATGTCATTGTGTCAGATTCAAGTTCGATAGGTTTGTCTCGATCTGCTTTTTCTGCAAAGACGTTAGACGAAGTCATACTTAAAAAGCATAAACAAATTAATATAAATTTTAGTAGTGATCTTTTAAAAAATATTAAGGGCATTATTTTTTTAGTTTCTTATTTTGAATAATGGGATGAGCAGTTAAATTACTTTTCTTTGCTGGCTTTTCATAATGCACACGAACTTTCTCTTGCAAAGTTATTATTCCATTTTTTTTATCATATTTCATGCCAATCGCGTTGACGACAGTTTTAGGGTCTTGAATAATACGAACCGGACTTTTTGTAAATGCTTGGTCTTTATGAGGCAATATACTTAATTGCTCTGTAAAAAGTTCCATCTTTGGTTTTATTTCTGTTTCGAGACGAGCTACTTTTACATTATCAATCATCTGTACTACCTCACCATCAGTTGATATAAGACCAAGGTTACCTTCAATTTGTGAACTGGGAAGATTATTTTTGTAACTTATAAAAAATGGTTTTTTTAAACGTGTAGTATCATCTTTAGCAAAATGCACCATCTCATTTGCTGATAAAATAAAACGAATAGAGCCATCTTGCTCAGTTTGTGTTGTTTTAAAGTTAGTTAAAAAATAATCAGGACTATTACTTAATTTATTTCCTCTTTTTTCGCTTTCACTTTCAACAGAAACTTGAACCCAGTAAGAAATAAAAGCCAAGATTGCAGCGAATAAAGTTGGAAATAAAACAGAGAAGCGATTGATCATTTAAAGAAAGGTGCAATGGTTGAGTTATATGTGCCTTGAGCTTTCATAATAAAATCACAAGCTTCCCGGACGGCACCATAACCAGCAATTTTTTCTGTAATAAAATGCGCAATTTTTTTAACTTCATCATGACCTGCTGGGACCGTAATAGCGAGACCCGATTGCAACATAGGAGGTAAATCTACAATATCATCCCCCATAAATGCACACTCTTCTGTTTTTAATCCTGTTTTTTTGATGAGATCAGTAAACGCTTCTTTTTTATCTGAAATACCTTGATAAAAGTAATCGACTTCTAGATTTTCTGCACGAATCAGAACGCTATTGGAATTACGACCAGTAATAATCGCAAGTTTAATTCCACTTTTTTTAAGTAATCGCATACCCAAGCCATCTTGTGTGTTGAACATTTTATATTCTTGGCCATCATCTCCAATAAAGAGTGAGCCATCTGTCATTACGCCATCGACATCAAAAATAACAAGTTTAATTTTTTGCACGCGAGCCTTGAGTTTAGAATCCATTAAATCACTTTCGCTTTAAAAAGATCATGCATATTAAAAGCACCTATTAATTTGAATTCTCTATTCACCACAAGGATCCCATTAATTTTGCCACTCTCCATAAGATTAATTGCATCAATAATAATTTGATCATCAAATATTGTTTTTGGATTTTTATTCATAATTTCTTTGATGGACTGTTTTTCATAGTCTATTTTTTTAGAAAGCTGTCTTCTTAAATCTCCATCAGTAAAGATACCAATAGGTTTTGAATCTTTATCTACGATTGCTGTAAAACCTAATCCTTTGAGTGATATTTCAAGGACCGCATCAGAAAGTAAAGCGTACTCATGGATAGATGGTACTTGATCAGTTTTTCTCATAATGTCTCGCACTCGAACGACTTGTCTTTTGCCTAGACTGCCACCTGGATGTGATCGAGCAAAATCTTCAGCTGTAAATGCTCTTTGATCAAGAACACAAATAGCGAGTGCATCTCCCAGAGCAAGTGATGCTGTAGAGCTAGCTGTAGGAGAGAGCCCCAAAGGGCAAGCTTCTTGAGATACCTGAGCACTTAAGTGAATTTCAGATTCTCTTGCCAGTTCTGAATTGCTATTACCTGTAATTGAAATAATTTTTGCGCCAATTCTTTTAATGACAGGAAGAATCGATATGAGCTCATCACTTTTACCAGAATTCGATAGAAAAATGACTATGTCATTAGATGTAATCATACCTAGATCACCATGACTGGCTTCAGCGGGGTGCATAAAAAAGCTAGGAGTGCCTGTGCTTGCGAAAGTAGATGCTAATTTTCTTCCAATATGCCCTGATTTCCCCATCCCACTTACCACAACTCTACCATCACAATGTAAAATGAGCTGAACAGCATTGACGAAATGATCATCAAGCCTGTTTGCTAAGGATGATATTTCTTGTGCTTCAATTTCAAGGACTTGACGGGCGCGTTCGAGCGTATTTTTTGATGTTGTCTTGGTCATATTGATATTGTAGAGGGTAATAGATACTCGTGTAAAAGGGTTTATATGTTGTTTAAACCCAAAAATTATTGATTAATCTTGGATAAATGAATGTTTGACTCTCTACCCTTAGTTCTTATTTTGCTAGTAAGCTCAGTTTTACTAGTCGGACTATTTCGATATTTAAAATTACCCGCAATGATTGCCTACTTTGTTGTAGGTTTAATTTTAGGCCCTCATTTAATTGGTGTATTACCTGACTCCGAATCTGGTCGGCATTTTGCAGAATTTGGTATTGTGTTTTTGATGTTCAGTATTGGACTTGAGTTTAGCTTGCCTAAACTTTATTCCATGAGGCATATTCTTTTTGGTTTAGGCGGTGCACAGGTTCTTATTACTCTATTTGCTTCATTAAGTGTTGCTTGGTGGTTAGGACTTCATTTAACTTCAGCATTCGTAATTGGAAGTGCATTTACTATGTCGTCAACAGCCATTGTTTCAAAAATACTAATGGAGCGAGTTGATTTAAATTCAAGACATGGTCGATTGGCTATTGGTATTTTGCTCTTTCAAGATATAGCAGTTATTCCAATATTAATATTGATCCCTGCGCTTGGAGCCTCAACCAATGATATTGGCACTATATTTTTAATGTCCTTTTTAAAAGCAATCTTTTTATTTTCCATTCTTTTTAAATTTGGTAGACCTTTAATGAATTCTTGGTTTGCTATGGTAGCTAATCAACGGTCACGTGAATTATTCATTATGAATGTGTTGATGGTTACACTCGTATTCTCCTTCGCAACCGAGATGGCTGGACTATCATACGGCATCGGAGCGTTTATGGCTGGCATGTTAATTTCTGAGACACGCTATCGCTATCAAGTTGAATCAGATATTGCAGCTTTTAGAGATATTTTATTAGGTCTCTTCTTCATCAGTATTGGTATGTTGCTTAATCTTCACCAACTTGCATCGAATATTGGTTTTGTCATTTTAATTACTTTGGGATTTATTTTATTCAAAGCTTTTGTGATTATGTTGCTGGCAAGATTATTCAATTATGAAATTGGTGTAGGTATTAGAACCGGACTTATCCTGGCACAAGCAGGAGAGTTTAGTTTTGTGATATTGGCACTTGCCAGAGAAGAGCATGTAATTGGAACTCATGCATTCCAAATTATCCTGGCAGCTTCATTACTCTCAATGATATTAGCTCCATTTATCATTCAGTATAACGGGCGTATAGCGCGTTATTTATCAAAAAGCTATAACCGTAATAGTGCCGACACAGTGCAAGCGATTCAATCAATAGGCCGCACTTTAAAGGATCATGTAATTTTGTGTGGCTATGGAAGAAGTGGACAGTACTTAGGGCGTTTTTTAAAAGAAGAAAATATTCCTTTTATTGCGATAGATATTGACCCAAGCCGAGTGAATGAGGCATCGGCTGGTGGAGAACATGTAATGTATGGTGATGCAAGTCGAAGAGTTGTCTTAGAGGCGGCAGGCATTAAAACAGCTAAGGCACTTGTAATTAGTTATGCTGATTTTAGAGCTTCTATGAAAGTACTCCATGTTATTCAAGATACATATAAAAATATACCAGTAATTGTAAGGACGCTAGATGATACACATATGGACGATATTCGAAATGCTGGAGCAAGCGAAGTTGTTCCAGAAATTTTAGAGGGTAGTTTAATGTTAGCTTCTCATGCACTTGTTGTTTTAGGCGTTCCTCTGAATCGAGTTGTGAAGCGAATCCGTTCTTTTAGAGAAGAGCGTTACAAAATGTTTAGAGGCTATTTTGGTGGTATGTCAGATGCAGAGCTTGAAGTGACTGAACCTCAATTGAAGTTGCATGCGATTGAAATTAATGAAAAATCATATGTCTATTCTTGGAAGCTTATGCAAATACCATTCGCGATGTTTAATGTCGAACTTAAATATTTGAGGCGTCCGAATATGTTAGAGGATATAGAGCCAAGAGATGACATCGTTTTATCTCCAGGAGATATTCTCGTAGTATTGGGCATAGCAGATAAACTTAATGCTTTAGAAAAATATATACTGACTGGCAAATAAAGCATGAGAAAAAAAGTTGCTGTCATTGGCGGCGGTATTGTGGGATGTATAACCTCTTTTTTTCTTATTGAGAGAGGATATAAAGTCACTTTGATCGATCAAAATGCTATTGGTCAGGAAGCCTCTTGGGCTGGAGCTGGCATTCTTTCTCCTCTTTTGCCCTGGAACTATCAAGATAATGTAAATAATCTATGTTTTGGAAGTGCCAATTTTTATTATCAACTTTCTGAGATTCTAAAAAAAGATACAGGTATTGATCCTGAATGGATTGAATCAGGTATGTTGATTTACGATACCAACGATAAAAATCATGCAATAAGTTGGTGTCATAAAAATCATATCGAAATTCAGCAAGTTCAAGTAGGAAGTACATCGTGTTTATTATTGCCACTTGTGGCTCAAATAAGAAATCCTCGCTTACTCAAAGCATTAAAAAAATATTTAATACAAAATAATATTGTCATGATAGAGCATCAAAAAGTTAGCCCTATTGTCGATTCAAATAATTTTATCTATTGTCTTCGAACTGAAAGTGGTCTTAATTTAGAAGCAGATTATTATGTTATAGCCTCAGGCGCATGGAGCTCTTATGTTTTAAATGAAATTGATATGCCTAAAATTAAACCTATTAGAGGGCAGCTTATTCAATATCCTTCCATCAAAGAAAAATTGCCATACATTATTTATAAAGATGATTTTTATTTAGTACAAAGACAGGACGGTGTAATTCTTGCTGGAAGCACAAAAGAGGATGTTGGATTTGATAAAGGAATTACAGAAGAGGCTAGATATTCTCTTCAACAAAAAGCCGAGTCTTTAATGCCAGCTTTAAAAAACTACAATATTGAAAATCAATGGAGTGGCTTAAGGCCAGGCTCGGAGGGCAATGTACCCATGATAGAAAAGCATCATAAATATAATAATGTATACTTAAATGTAGGGCATTATCGTTATGGATTGACGATGGCTCCTAAAGCAGCAAGAATAATTTGTGATTTAATAACTTTAAATGGGTAGCTATTATGCGCTTAAGTATTTTTACAGCTTTCATTTTGTTTTTGACGAGCTTTACAGTTATGGCGATTGAAGAACCAGAATTCATTAGCATTGAAAAAAAAGATGCATTTGAAATAAGAGAATACCAGCCGAAATTAATTGCTCAAGTTCTTGTTACTGGTACATTTGATAGTGCATCAAGTAAAGGGTTTCGATTGCTAGCCGATTTTATTTTTGGAAATAATAAAACAAATGAAGGCTCAAAAAAAATTGATATGACTGCTCCAGTAATTACTCGCGATGCCTCTGAAAAAATTGATATGACAGCGCCGGTTGTTTCTGAAGAAACTGAAAGGGGTTGGTATATTAGTTTTAATATGCCAAAGCAATATTCAAAAGATACTCTTCCGGTTCCTAACAATCCTGAAGTGAAAATCATAGAAGTCCCTTCAGAAAAGTTTGCAGTTATTACATTCTCTGGACTAGTTCGAGAAAGAAAATATGTAGAAATGTTAAATCTACTAAATGAAGAAATGAAAAAGCGAAACTTAGAACCAAAAGGTCCTGCAATATTAGCTCGTTATAATCCGCCTTGGACATTGCCATTTCTTAGAAGAAATGAATTGATGATTAGATTTTAAAACTTAAATAAGACTTAAAAATTATGCAACCAAACAAATTTAGCAAGTTTGCTCAACATAGCCTTACACTAGTGGGGCAAGCTGTTTTAATTGTAATTGCTTTAGCAACTATTTATGCAGTTTTTCAAGAGATCGAACATATTTGGCAAGCCGGCATGATAGCGGTTGGTGACTTATTAATGCTTTTCTTATACCTAGAAGTGATGTCAATGTTAAATCATTATTTGGGTTCAGGAAATCTACCTGTGCGCTACCCATTGTATATTGGAATAATTGCACTAGCTCGCTTCCTTGTTTTGGATATTGCAGATATTGACGCATTTAAGATGTTTGCAATCTCAGGCTCAATATTTCTTATTGCTATTGCTATCTTAATAGTGCGATATGGTCACGTTCGTTTCCCTTACTCCGAAGATAATTAAAATATTTTTTTGTAGGAGCAGATTTGGAGCAACACCTCTTTTATTTTACTTTTTTGGACTTTATTTTATTTAGTCCCACACCTCGTTTATAAAGCCCAGAGCGTCCTCCAGACTTTTCCACTAAGTGGATATTTGAGATCACCATCGTACGGTCTACTGCTTTCACCATGTCATAGATGGTAAGGAGGGCAATGCTGACGGCTGAGAGAGCTTCCATCTCAAGACCAGTTTGTGCTAAACATTCACATGATGATTGACATGTAATGACATTATTTTTTTTATCAATACTAAAATTAATATCGATTTTAGATAAATTAATTGTGTGACAAAGTGGAATGAGTTCCCAAGTTTTTTTTGCCGCCTGAATACCGGCAATTCTTGCGGTATTTAGCACATCACCTTTTTTAATTAAATTATCTTGAATTAATTTTAAAGTTTGTTGGTTTAATTGTATTGATCCCTCTGCAATTGCTTTTCTCCGTGTAATAGCTTTATCGGAAATATCTACAAGTTGTGCATCACCTTTTTGATTAATATGAGTAAGTTTTTTCATAAAATTTAATTAGGGTATCTTCGCAAACTTAGGTGTTAAGTGATTATTAATCTAGGTATCATACCTATGATGAAATTAAAAATTACATTATTTACGTGTTTTTTTTGTTGCCTATCTGTTTTTGCGAACGAACTACCTGATTTAGGTGATTCTTCGCAACTCGTTATTTCTGCCAAAGAAGAGCAGGCTATTGCTAAAGCTATTTTAAGAGAAGTCGCAGTTAGTCCTGAAATTGTTCAGGATATTGAAGTAATTGATTATCTTAAAAATTTGGGAAATAGATTAGTGGCATATAGCCCTAATAAAACACAACAGTTTATTTTTTTTGTAGTGAATGAGTCTTCCATTAATGCTTTTGCAATGCTTGGGGGTGTAATTGGTGTTCACACAGGTTTAATCTTAGCGGCAAATAGTGAATCAGAGGTAGCTAGCGTATTGGGCCATGAAATTGCTCACGTAACACAAAGGCATTTGCCAAGAATGATTGCACAGCAGAAAAACGACTCGATTAAAAGTATACTCGGCATTGCTCTGGCACTTCTTGTGGCAAGAGCAAACCCCCAATTATCAGCTGGAACTATGACTGCAGCCTCAGCTATGGGCGTTCAAAAACAATTAGACTACACAAGAGATCATGAAAAAGAAGCAGACCGTGTGGGATTTCAGATTTTAACAGATGCGGGTTTTGATGGTCGCGCAATGGTTTCGTTCTTCGGCACTCTTCAAAAAGGATCACGTTTTTCAGAAGGTGCTGCGCCCAGCTTCTTAAGAACACACCCTATTACAACTGAACGTATAAGTGATATGTCAAACAGAGTTAAAGATACTCGCTATAGACAGATACCGGATAATCCAGATTTCGTATACATCAAATCAAAATTGAGGGCCACAAACGGTACACCACAATCTGCAGTTGATGAGTTTGAGGGAAATATCAAAGATAAGCGTTATATGAATGAAGCTGCCGAGCGGTATGGCCTAGCATCAGCATATATGAGAAAAAATGATTTTATTAGAGCCAGACAAGAGGTTGAGTGGTTAAAAATTAATGCTAAAAAAGATGTGCTTATTGAGACACTTGCATGTAAATTAGAGGTCTCAACTAATCATCCAGCCCAAGCATTAAATCTATATTTAAAGGCTCTAAATTTATACCCTAACCATCGAGCCTTAATTTATGGATTAGCAGAACTTTATTTAATGACAAATGAGCCAGAAAAAACTATAAGATTAATTAATGATAAGTTGAATGTTTATCCAGATGATAGTTATTTCTTTGAATTGCTCTCCAGGGCTTATTCAAAAGAAGGCAAAGAATTACTTCAATACCAAGCGCAATCCGAAGCTTATTATCGTAAATTTAATTTGCCCAAAGCAATAGAGCAAATGGAATTTGCTGCGAAATCTAAAGATGGCAATTTCTATCAAAAATCAATTGTAGAGTCTCGTTTGAAACAGTTGATTTTTGAAAATAGTCTGGAAGACATCAAAGACAAAAAATAAGACCCTATTTTTAATCTATTTAGCTTTGTTGTATAAATTGATAAGTAAAATAAATCATAAATATAATAACAATTGATTATACATATCAATATGACTTACCTATAATCATCATTTTTTAACCAACCAAAGAAGGAGAAAACGATGTCTTCATTAGTTAATACTGAAGTAAAACCGTTTAAAGCAACAGCATTTCACAATGGCAAGTTTGTTGATGTTACAGAAGCAAATCTCAAAGGAAAATGGTCAGTTCTTATTTTTATGCCAGCCGCATTTACATTTAACTGCCCAACAGAAGTTGAAGATGCAGCTGATCATTATGCAGAATTCCAAAAAGTAGGTGCAGAAGTTTACATTGTGACAACTGATACACATTTTTCACATAAAGTTTGGCACGAGACTTCACCTGCTGTTAGTAAGGCAAAATTTCCATTAATTGGAGATCCTACGCATCAACTAACACGTGCATTTGAAGTACATATTGAAGAAGAAGGCTTGGCATTGCGAGGTACTTTCATCATTAATCCAAAAGGTGAAATTAAAACAATGGAAGTACATGACAATGCAATTGCACGCGACGTTAAAGAAACATTGCGTAAATTAAAAGCTGCACAATATGTAGCTAACAATCCAGGTCAAGTATGCCCAGCAAAATGGCAAGAAGGAGCTAAAACAATTGCTCCATCATTGGACCTTGTAGGTAAGATCTAAATAGAAAAATGAATCCCAGGCCATACATTGGCCTGGGTATTTTTTAATAAGATTAATGTTTAAGGAAATATAGTGGCTCTAGACTCGGCAATCAAAAATCAACTTCAAGAATATATGACCAGGCTTGTAAATCCAATTAAGCTTGTGGCTTATGTCGACGAAAATCCAGCATCTAAAGAAATGATAGAGATGTTAGAAGAAGTTGGGTCTTTGTCGGAAAAAATTACATTAAGTAAAGAATTAGATACTTCAAAACGAATTCCTTCTTTTGAAGTAAATAGAGAAGAGGAAGCTTCTGGCATTACTTTCGCAGGCATTCCATCAGGGCATGAATTTACATCTTTCGTTTTAGCGCTTCTTCAAGCAAGTGGATACCCTCTAAAAATAGAGGCTGAAAAAATAGAACAAATTAAAAATATTGAAGGCAACTTTCATTTTGAAACTTATATTTCATTAAGTTGCCATAATTGTCCTGATGTTGTTCAGGCATTAAATGCAATGTCTATCATTAATCCAAATATTTCTCATGTGATGATTGATGGTGCATTATTCCAAAAAGAAGTTGAAGATAAACAGATTATGGCTGTACCAACTATTTTCCTTAATGGAAAAATTTTCGGTCAAGGAAGAATGGAGCTTGATGAGATTGTAAATAAGATTGACTCAAGCGCAAGCTTAAAGGAAGCTGAAAAATTATCAAAAAAAGAAGCCTATGATGTTTTAATTATTGGGGGAGGCCCAGCAGGCGCATCAGCTGCAATTTACAGTGCACGAAAAGGTATTCGAACAGGTATTGTTTCTGAGCGTTTCGGTGGACAAGTGATGGACACCTTAGGCATAGAAAATTTTATTTCTGTAAAAGCGACTGAAGGCCCAAAATTAGTTACAGCCCTTGAAGAGCATGTAAAAGAATATGAAGTTGATGTTATGAATTTGCAGCGCGCGAAAAGCGTTCAAAAAAATGATTTGGATTCATTATTTGAGATAGAACTTGAAAACGGCGGGAAACTTAAAAGTAAATCAGTGATTGTTGCAACTGGAGCGAGATGGAAAGAATTAAATGTTCCCGGTGAAAAAGAATTTAAAGGTAAGGGTGTCGCATATTGCCCTCACTGTGATGGTCCTTTGTTCAAAGGAAAACATGTTGCAGTGATTGGAGGAGGAAACTCCGGTGTAGAGGCCGCAATTGATCTTGCGAATATCGTAGGACATGTCACTCTTTTTGAGTTTGCATCGGAACTCAAAGCTGACGATATCCTTCAGAAAAGACTTTATAGTTTATCCAATGTGGATGTTATATTAAATGCGCAAACTACCGAAGTGATCGGTAAAGATAAGGTGAACGGTATGATTTATCTAGATCGAATATCAAATGAGAAGAAAACTATCGAGCTTGAGGGTATTTTTATTCAGATTGGATTATTACCAAATACGGACTTTGTTAAAAACACTGTAGATCTTTCAAAGTTTGGTGAAATTATGATTGATAATCACAACCAGTCTTCATTACCAGGATTGTTTGCTGCAGGCGATGTAACAACCGTACCTTATAAGCAAATTATTATTGCGATGGGAGAGGGGTCTAAAGCTTCTCTTGGCGCCTTTGATTACCTTATTCGTCAATAAGCTAAATTTTATTAGCTTCTATAATTTCTTTAAGTAATGGTAATGTTATCGGTCTTTTATAAGTTAAAGACCATTGATCCAAAGCCTCTAATATAGAAAATAAATTTGGCATATCCCGTTTTAGGTATTTTAGGCAATAATCAATAATATCCATACCTAATTTCATACCTCTTTCATCCGCATGTTTTAACAGGGCTAGTTTTTTTTCTTCATCGGATAGACCTATCACTTCGTAAGTAACCCCCCAAGCAAGTCTTGTTGCTAAATCTTCTCTTAATTTCATTTGGAGGGGAGAGTGTAGTCCTGTCACTAGCATATTTTGTTTGGAATCTTTGCATCGATTATAAGTATTAAATAATTCGATTTGACCTGCCTCATCAAGTAAATGAACATCATCATGAATGACAAATCCATGATCTGATGCAATATGAGCCAAATGAGATTTTCCCGAACCTTCATTGCCCCATAAATATATAAATTGAATGGGTAATTGATGAGAGATGATTTGCTTTAAGGTGTGAACTGCTTCAATATTTTGACCAACTACAAAATTTTCAAAAGATTGTCTTGGCGTTGGAGATAGAGCTAATAGCATTTGTTTCATATCAATGGGAAGTTTATTTAGATAAAGATAGCCTTAATTATGCACATCTTTAAAATATATTTCGGTTAAAATTTCAATTATAACGACTAACCCAAATGTTTAATGAAAGAGAGTTAATCTTTTGAATAAAGATGATACAAAAAAAGATACCCAATCGATCACTTATCGGGATGCAGGGGTGGATATTGAGGCGGGTGATCAATTAGTTGAAAGAATTAAGCCTTTTGCAAAAAAAACCATGCGAGCCGAGGTTTTAGGCGGCATTGGCGGTTTTGGTTCATTATTTGAAGTTCCTAAAAAATACAAAGAACCTGTTCTGGTTTCAGGCACTGATGGAGTAGGTACAAAACTTAAATTAGCATTTGAATTAAATAAACATGACACTGTTGGAATTGATTTAGTTGCTATGAGTGTCAACGATATATTAGTGCAAGGTGCTGAGCCTTTATTCTTTCTTGACTATTTTGCATGTGGGAAGCTTGATGTGGAAATAGCATCTCAGGTTATTAAAGGTATTGCGGAAGGTTGTGCACAGTCTGGTTGCGCTCTTGTAGGCGGGGAAACAGCAGAAATGCCTGGTATGTACCCTGAAGGTGAATACGATTTAGCTGGATTCGCAGTAGGCGTTGTAGAAAAAAGTGAAATTATTAATGGTAAAAAAATACAATCCGGTGATGCAGTCATTGGCCTTGCATCTAGTGGAGCGCATTCAAACGGATATTCTTTAATTAGAAAAATTATCAGTAATGAGAAGGCTGATTTCTCAGGTTCTTTTGATGGAAGGACATTAAGAGATGTTGTAATGGAGCCTACCAAGCTCTATGTAAAGTCTGTCCTTAAGCTCAAAGAGGCAATTCAAATTAAAGGTATGGCTCATATTACGGGTGGCGGTATTACTGAAAATATCCCACGTATTTTAGGCGAAGATTTAATGGCAGAAATTCAATCATCAAGCTGGCCATTACCAAAACTTTTTCAATGGCTACAAGATAAAGCAAATATTTCAAATACAGAGCTTTACCGGACA
>DATCVG010000011.1:0-23640 GCA_036567085.1 Candidatus Methylopumilus sp. | reverse complement strand
TTGTAGTCGGATAATCTCTCTTTCTCTGTCTTTTTTAAAACTGCTCTAAGCATGATTAATTGTTCATCTAAAGATAATGAGTCCATTGTGGCAAAATGTTCTTGGGATGACTCTATGCCTATAACATCTTTATCTAAATCTGCTGCCATGGCCATCAAAAGATAGTCTTGATTAAATTCAGTATGAGGCTTTGGTGAATCAAAAATGACTGCTAAAAGCCAAGGTTTCATTCTGATTACATTCTCAAAATACATCACATGAAATTCAGAAAGTTTTTTCACTTGATTCAATTCATCTTCAGTCAATTTCGACACTAAAGAATGATCCTTCAAAATGAGATTTGGTGAATGATTATCCGGTGTAATTTCCACTAGAAGAAGGTCTGACGCACTTACTGATTTTTTAACAACAGGTAAGAATTTAATAATCCTATTGTCATCAGTATGAATAGTTCCGAATAAATAATGTGTTGAACCGTTTGGCGCCTTTAATTTCCAGAACAACCCCCTCTCACTGGCATGAGACATTGAGATAATATTTAAGAGTAATATAACTAATATTGCAAAACGTTTCATATCTTAAAAATTAAATTAAGCATTCCTCACAAAAATATATGGGTCAATGGATAAAAACTGATTTCGGTTCCATCGCTTTTCTTGATCATCATGACCCCTTTCCGAATACTGATCAAGCGCTTATTGAGCCTAATGGTCTTATTGCGATATCTAATATACTTAAGGCTGAGAGAATTATTGAAGCATATAAACAAGGCATATTTCCCTGGTTTAATCATAATGAACCAATTTTATGGTGGTCGCCCAATCCAAGATTAGTATTATTTCCTGATGATCTTAAGATTTCATCATCCCTTTCTAAGAAAATTAAAAAAAATAATTATCAATTTGAAATAGATAAGAATTTTATATCTGTCATTAAAAGCTGTAGCGAAGTTAAACGAAAAGATCAAGATGGAACTTGGATTGATGAGCGTATTATTAAGGCCTATTCTGAACTTTATCAAATGGAAATAGCTCACTCTTTTGAAATTTATTTTAATGAAAATCTTGTTGGCGGTCTTTATGGGATTATTTTAGATAATGTTTTCTTCGGAGAATCTATGTTTTACTATGAAACAGATGCCTCAAAAATTGCATTTGTACTTGCTGTCCAATATTTAAAAAATATAGGCGTTAAAATGATAGACTGTCAAATGAAAACAAAACATCTTTTAAGTTTTGGCGCTAAAGAAATTACGCGTAATCAATTTATACAATTGCTTAATACTTATATTAAAACATGAGTCTTCTTGACGAGCTTTCAAGTCATAAAATTCAATTCTATGTCACTACTAGTTACGCATGTGGTTATCTAGAGGGCCGTGCCTCACAATCATTGGTTGCTACACCTCATCATCTTGTTAGCCAGTGTCATTACAATGATCTCATTAAAAAAGGTTTTAGAAGAAGTGGTAAGTTTACATATAAACCTTATTGTGAACTTTGTAATGCATGCATACCTATTCGCATTAATGTTAAAAATTTTATACTCTCAAAAAGCTTTAAAAGAAATATAAAGAAACATCGACATTTAAAAGCTTCAGTCCTTCCGCTTTCTTTTCATGAAAATCATTTTAAGCTTTACATGGAATACCAAAAAACGAGACATGAAAAATCTAAAACAACGGATGATGAAGTTAATCAGTACAGTGAATTTTTATTACAAAGTAATATTGATAGTCGATTAATTCAATTTGAAGATCAAGATAATTTAAAAATAATAAGTTTTGTTGATGTGATTGATGACGGAATTTCTGCAGTCTATACATTTTTTGATACAAACGATAAATCCTTTAGTTATGGTACATATTCCATACTATGGCTTATCAATTGGTGCATTGAAAAAAAATTAGATTATGTTTATTTAGGCTACTGGATTAAAGAGAGTAAAAAGATGAATTACAAAACTCACTTTAAGCCTTTTGAGTTATTCATAAATAATGAATGGCGATCATTTAATAGTGAACATGATACAATTCAATCGTTAAACAATATCAAATAAATCAATTATATACAGTGAATAAAATTCTTATTTTTGGTATAGGTCTTATTGGCGGATCTATTGCACTCTCTGCAAAAAAATCAGGTTTTGCATCAGATATTGTGGGCATCGGTAGGAACCAAGATAACCTAAATGATGCTATTAAACTAAAACTTATTGATCGCATAAGCCAAGATTTAAAGAAAGATATTTCAGAAGCGCATATTATTATTATCGCAACACCTGTTGCGCAATTTCCGATCATACTCAAGTTAATCCAACCACATTTATCCTCACACACGATCATTACTGACGTGGGCAGCACAAAAACTGATATCATTAAATCAGCCAAACAGATTTTAGGCCCACAATACTCTCAATTCATTGGTGGGCATCCTATTGCTGGATCTGAAAAACATGGGGCAACTGCAGCCCATATTGATCTATTTAAAAATAAAAATGTCATATTAACGGCAGATCAAGATACGTCTTTTGAAGCAAAACAAAAAATCGAAATGCTATGGAAAAATGCAGGCGCCATAGTTTCAAATATGTCTCATAACGATCATGACAAAATATTTTCAACTATTAGTCATCTACCACATTTATTAGCCTTCTCTCTTGTAGATATGATTACTCAAAGAACAAATGCAAATGAACTTTTAAAGTATGCTGCGAGTGGATTTAAGGACTTCACAAGAATCGCGGCAAGCTCTCCTGAGATGTGGAAAGATATTACACTCGCAAATAAGAAATTTATTCTTGAAGATATTCAGCTTTTTGAAAATCAAATTAAATTACTTAAAGAAGCCATTGAACAAGAAGATACCAAAAAGATTTTAGCGTTATTCGAAAATGCAAGTAAAACGCGAAACGAATGGTCAAAATAATATAAACACATGGCGAACCAAAAGAAATTAAAAGCTGTTCAATCTGTTTTTGGTCAAGTTACTCTTCCTGGATCTAAAAGTATTACTAATCGTATTCTTCTTTTATCTGCTATTGCAAATGGAGAAACAACTATCAAGCATCCACTTCAATCAGATGACACCCATCATATGATTGAGGCATTAAAAATACTTCAAGTTGATCTTACACAAAAAGAAAATGGTGATATTCACGTTCAAGGTGCACGAGGTCAGTTTAAAAATAAGTCAGCGGAAATTTTTCTTGGTAATGCAGGTACGGCTTTTAGGCCGCTCACTGCCGTATTAGCCTTTAGTCAAGGTGATTTCATATTAAGTGGTGTGCCTAGAATGCATGAGCGTCCTATTAAAGATCTCATCGATGCACTTTTGCAATTAAATGCTGATATCACTTATCTTAATGAAGAAGGATACCCCCCGTTAAAAATATCTCCTTCTAAAATTATTATTACTGACTCAATAAAAATTAGAGGTGATATTTCAAGTCAATTTTTAACGGCTTTATTAATGGCGATCCCTCTTGCAAGAAAAGAAGTCTCTATTGAAATTGTCGGTGATTTAATTTCAAAACCTTATATTGATATCACCCTTAACCTTATGAATCGATTTGGTGTTCAAGTAAAAAAAATAGACTGGCAATACTTTGTAATTCCCGGCTCAGGGGGTTATGTCAGTCCGGGTGAAATATTTGTCGAGGGTGACGCATCATCAGCTTCATATTTCCTAGCTGCTGGTGCGCTTGCCGGTGATATTGAAGTCAAAGGTATTGGAAAAAATAGTATTCAAGGTGATATAAAATTTACCGAAGCCTTGATGCTTATGGGCGCTAAAATTCAAATTCTTGAAGAGTCTATAAAAGCTTCCAAAGCTTCAATGCTTCAGGCCATCAACCTTGATTGTAATCACATACCAGATGCTGCAATGACACTCGCGGTCTTAGCTTTATTTGCAAATGGTACAACTAAGCTTCGTAACATTGGAAGTTGGCGTGTTAAAGAAACTGATCGTATTAAAGCTATGGCGACTGAACTTAAAAAATTGGGTGCAGAGGTTGTTGAAGGTGAAGATTTTATTGAAATCACCCCTCCTATTCACATCAAAGAAAATATAGAGATCGACACCTATGATGATCATCGAATGGCGATGTGTTTTTCATTAGTCAGCCTTAAAAATATTCCGATCATCATTAATGATCCAGCTTGTGTTAATAAAACATTTCCTACTTACTTTGAAGTATTAGAAAGTATTGTAAAAACATAGATGACATCTCACGTTCCGATTATTGCAATTGATGGACCTTCTGCTTCTGGAAAAGGTACGGTTGCTAAACTTGTTGCAGAAAAACTTGGGTTTCATTATCTAGACTCGGGATCAATCTATCGTACGATCGCTTATGCAGGCCGCATACAAAATATACCCCTCGATAACGAAGCCTTACTTCTCAAAGTTCTCGAGAATGCTGATTTAAACTTCAAAAATGATCAAATTTTACTCAATGGTAAAGACGTCTCAGAACCTATACGCACTGAAGAATCAGGTCGCGGAGCTTCTGAAGTTGCAGTTCATAAGGCTTTAAGAGAGGCAATTCTCGGCTTTCAGAGAAGCTTTGAAAAAAGTCCCGGATTGGTGGCTGAAGGACGGGATATGACTTCAGTTGTTTTCCCGCATGCTGATATTAAAATATTCTTAACTGCAAGCGCTCAAATTCGGGCTGAAAGAAGATATAAACAGTTGATCTCAAAAGGAAACCCTGCTAATATGGCCTCGGTTTTAAGTGAAATTATTTTAAGAGATGAGCGAGATTTACAAAGAAGAATTTCACCCCTCTTAAGAACAAAAGACGCTATAGAAATAGATACAGACACATTAAGCATATCTGATGCCGTTGATAATATCACCCATCTCTTCAGTTTAAAGTCTCAAACGTCTTAAAAAATTTAGGTGTAATAGATTTCAAAGATCTATTGCTAACTTTAACATCCCTATCGCTAGGTAGGACTTTATAGGTAACATTTAATGGCAACGACAGCAAAAAATACTGAATCAAAATCCACAGAAAGTTTCGCAGCTCTATTTGAAGAAAGTATAGCGCTTCAAGAAATGCGTTCAGGCGAAGTGATTACAGCCGAAGTTATATCTATTGATAATGACTTTGTGATTGTAAACGCAGGACTTAAATCAGAAAGCGTTATCAAAGCAGAAGAATTCCTTAATGACCAAGGCGGACTTGACGTTAAAGTGGGTGACTTTGTTAAGGTTGCAATTGAAAAACTAGAAGACGGTTTCGGTTCAACGATCTTATCAAGAGATAAAGCAAAGAAAATGCAAGCATGGCTTGATCTTGAAGATGCAATGAACGCAGGAACGGTAGTTAAAGGTTTTGTAAGTAGTCGCGTTAAAGGTGGCCTAAGAGTTTCTGTAAATGGAATCACAGCGTTCTTACCAGGCTCCCTCGTTGATGTGAGACCTGTTAAAGATACATCGCCATTTGAAAATAAAGAATGGGATCTAAAAGTTATCAAAATTGATAAGAAAAGAAACAACGTGGTAGTCTCAAGAAAAGCAGTGATGGAACAATCTTCAGGTGCTGACAGAGATGCTGTTATTGGTACACTTACCGAAGGCGCTACTGTAAAAGGTATCATTAAGAATATTACAGATTACGGTGCATTTGTTGACTTAGGCGGTATTGACGGCTTACTTCATATTACTGACTTAGCTTGGAGACGCGTAAAGCACCCATCTGAAATTTTAAATATTGGTGATGAAGTTGAAGCTAAAGTGCTTAAATTTGATCAAGAAAAAAATCGTGTTTCATTAGGTTTAAAACAACTCGACGATGATCCTTGGAAAGGTTTATCAAGAAGATATCCAGTAAGCACTCGCCTATTCGGTAAAGTATCTAATTTAACTGATTACGGTGCGTTCGTTGAAATTGAAGCAGGCATTGAAGGCTTGGTTCATGTTTCAGAAATGGACTGGACAAATAAAAATATCCACCCAGGAAAAATTGCACAACTTGGCGATGAAGTTGAAGTTATGATTCTTGAAATTGATGAAGATAGAAGAAGACTTTCATTGGGCATGAAACAATGTAAATCAAACCCATGGGCAGAATTCTCTGAAACACATAAAAAGGGTGACAAAGTTAGCGGTCCGATTAAATCAATCACTGATTTCGGTATCTTTATCGGTCTTGATGGTGGCATAGACGGTCTTATTCATTTATCTGATATCTCATGGGATAAAACAGGTGAAGAAGCTATCAGAAATTTTAAAAAGGGTGACGAACTCGAAGCGCTTATTGTGGCAATCGACGTTGACAAAGAAAGAATTTCCCTTGGCCTTAAACAATTATCAGGCGACAATTTTACAGGCTTCACAAAAGCTAACGACAAGGGTAGCTTTGTCAAAGGCACAGTTAAATCAGCAGATGCTTCTGGTATCGTAGTGACTTTAGCTGACCAAGTTGAAGGCACTATTGATATTAGTGAAGTCAGCGAAGATAAAGTTGATGATGCATCAACCGTTATTAAAGTTGGTGACGAAATTGAAGTTAAAATACTCAATGTCGATGCTAAAGAAAAAACGATTCAACTTTCACTAAAGTCTAAAAATTCAGCTAAACCAAAAGCTGCTAAGAAAAAAGTAGAAGCTGAAGAAAGTTCTGATAATGCGGGCACAACTAATCTTGGCGCATTATTAAAGGCAAAATTAGATAGTAAAAAATAATTAATCTTATGACGAAGTCTAAATTAATCAACTTACTTGCTAGCCGCTTCTCTCAGTTAGTCTATAAAGATGCTGAGTTATCGGTCAAAACTATTCTTGATGCCATGGGTGAAACCCTATCTAAAGGTAAAAGAATTGAAATCAGAGGGTTTGGTAGCTTTAGCTTAAATTATCGACCACCTCGTCTGGGCAGAAACCCTAAAACAGGTTCAAAAGTGGAAGTACCAGAAAAATATGTTCCACATTTTAAAGCAGGTAAAGAACTTAGAGATCGCGTTGATAAATAAGCCTAAACATCATTTAAAAGCATATCTTTTTACCAGGATATGCTTTTTTTTTGATCTATCAATTAATAGATATACAATAAATTAAATATGATTCAATTCGAATATTGGTGGCTCCTTGTTATTCCCTTCTTCTTTGCATTAGGCTGGGTAGCCGCTCGCATTGATATTAAACAACTTATGAGGGAGTCTACAAGTCTTCCTGCGACCTACTTTAAAGGCCTTAATTATCTTATCACTAATCAATATGAAAAAGCAGTAAACGCTTTTATGGATGCTGTTCGTATTAATAATGAATCCCTTGAATTACACTTTGCCTTAGGCAGTATCTTAAGGCGTATAGGTCATATTGATCGCGCTATTAATATGCATTTAGATTTATTAGAAAATCGTGACCTTAACCCTTCTCAACAGGAATCCGTGAAAGCTGAATTAGCTCAAGATTATCTTAAAGCCGGCTTATTTGATCGCGCTGAAGAGTTGTTTCTAAAGTTAGAATCTGGAAAATATAAACAATATGCATCTAATGCTTTGCTTGAGATTTACGTAAAAGAACGTGAATGGCAAAACGCAATTAAGATGGCCACAAAGTTAGAAAAAGAATCAGGTGTTTCATTCAGATTACAAATTAGTCACTATTATTGTGAACTCGCATTGAATTCGATTTTAGATAAAGATAAAAAGTCAGCAGTTAAGTCGCTTAACGATGCGCTCGACGCGCATAAGAAATGTGTTCGTGCAAATATTTTACTCGGTGATTTAGATGCGGAAGATAGTGATCATAATAAAGCAATCAATCATTGGAAAAAAATTGAATTTCAAGATCCTGAATCCCTTGGTCTTGTTGCAGCCAAGATACTTAATTCATTTGAAAAACTCAAAAAACCCGAAGAAGGTTTATCGCTTCTAAATCTTTATTTTGAAAATTACAAATTAAGATCACTACTTAACGTCATCTATGAAGCAACATTAAAATTACAAGGCTCAGAAATGGCTGAAGAACTTGCGCGAAAAGAACTTATAAGAAAGCCAAGCCTTCAAGCATTAGATCAATTATTTCAAGCTCGCGCCATGAATAGTAAGCATAAAGAACAAGACATCCAACTCATTCAACAAACTGTTCGGAATGCTATTGGCAATCGACGTTTATTTATATGCAGTAGTTGTGGCTTTAAAGCCAAACAACACCATTGGCAATGCCCTGCTTGCAATGCTTGGGAAGCGCTTCCATCAGAACCCACCGAGATAAATGAAATTAATTAATGATAGCAAAGCATAAAGTTACCGTAGCCCTTGATTATGCAAATCTTGCAGAGGCAAAAACTTTAGTTTCACAACTTAATCCAGAGTATTGTAATTTAAAAGTCGGCAAAGAATTATTTACAGCAACTGGCCCTTCTCTCATCGAATATCTTCATACTAAAAATTTCAAAGTATTTTTAGATCTAAAATTCCATGACATTCCCACTACTGTTAAAAAAGCATGTGAGGCTGCGAGTCAATTAGGAGTATGGATGCTCAATGTGCATGCTTCTGGAGGAAGTCATATGTTAGAGGCTGCACTCGAAGGTATAAGTAAAGTTAAACAGACGCCTCTTCTTATTGCAGTGACCGTATTAACAAGTATGGATCAAAAAACTTTAGAAGAAATTGGTATATCTAGAAACTTGGACGATCAGATATTGCACCTTGCTAAATTAACTGAAAAAACCGGACTTCATGGCATTGTATGTTCTGCCAAAGATTTAGTTTTCTTAAAAAATCACTTTAGCCCATCATTTTTATTTGTAACACCAGGAATAAGAATGACAGATGATATTGCAAATGACCAAGTGAGAACGATGACGCCAGTTGAGGCTATTAAATTAGGATCCAGTCATTTAGTCATTGGAAGGCCTATAACGCAATCAAAAGATCCATCAAAAACTTTAGAAAATATTTACTTAGAAATTAACCGTAGTTAATTATTTAATACGCATACCAGGTTTGGCGCCTAGATCTGGAAAAAGAACAAATGGCCCTTCTGATTCATCACTTGCAGCAAGCACCATACCTTCTGATAAGCCAAATTTCATTTGTCTTGGCTTTAAATTAGCAATCATGACGGTTAATTTTCCAACAAGCTGATCGGGATTATATTTAGATTTAATACCTGCAAAAACTTGTCTTGTGCGACCGTCATTAAGATCTAAACTTAATCTTAAAAGACTATCTGCGCCCTCAACAAAAGAAGCCTCTTTAATAAGCGCGACTCTTAAATCAATTTTCATAAAGTCATCGATAGAAATCGTCGATTGATCGACTTCTGCCTTTTTCGAAGCTTCATTATTTTTATCTAGGGATTCTTTGTTTGATTCAATCATCATATCGATATCTTTCTTTTCAACTCTAGTTAATATGTGCTGATACTCGTTAACGGTAATATCTTTCTTATCAAGATCTTTGAATGACATAAACTCTTTTTCATTAAAGAATTTTGCAATATCTGCCGTAAGTTTTGGTAATACGGGTGCAAGATATATAGAGAGCCTTCTAAAAGCCTCAAGGCTTCGGCTACATATCACATGCAAGTCAGAACCTGTTTTATGTTGTACATCATCTTTTGTAAGTGTCCAAGGTGCTTTAGTGTTGACGTATTCATTTGTAATATCTGCCACACGCATAATTTCTCGAACTGCACGACCATACTCCCTGGATTCAAAGCAACTTTTGATTTGAATTTCTATATCTTTACATTTCTGAGTGATAGCAATATGTTCTTTTTCAGTTTTTGAATCGTCAAGAAAGAGCTTGCCTTCAAAATATTTATGAATGAATCCTGATGTTCGACTTGCAATATTAATGAACTTACCTACAAGATCACTATTCACTCGAGATAAGAAATCATCTAAATTAAGATCTATGTCTTCCATCGTACTATTTAATTTAGTAGCGTAATAATATCGAAGGTAATCTGGATTTTTAATATGATCTAAGTAACTTCTGGCTGTGATAAAAGTGCCACGAGATTTAGACATCTTTTCCGCATTGACTGTGAGAAAACCATGTGCAAAAATCTTTGTCGGTTTTCTGTAACCAGAAAATTCTAAAGTTGCTGGCCAAAATAATGCATGGAAATAAAGAATATCTTTCCCAATAAAATGATATAGCTCTGTTTTTGAATCTTTGTTCCAAAACTCATCAAAATCAATTTTTTTATCTTCACAAAGTTTTTTAAAGCTCGCCATGTACCCAATCGGCGCATCAAGCCATACATAAAAATATTTACCTGGTGCATCAGGAATTTCAAAACCAAAATAAGGTGCATCTCTCGAAATATCCCAATCCGCCAAGCCAGATTTAAACCACTCTTTCATTTTATTTGCAGCTTCTTGCTGGAGTGTTCCTGAGGATGTCCAATCAGCTAAAAATGTTTCACATTCTGATAGCTTAAAGAAGTAATGCTCCGTTTCTTTTCTAACTGGAACAGAGCCTGAGACAGAAGATGAAGGGTTAATTAATTCTGTAGGCGCATACGTTGCACCACAAGCTTCACATGAATCACCATATTGATCTTTAGCGTGACACTTAGGACACTCGCCTTTAATAAAGCGATCAGGTAAAAACATTTCCTTTACTGGGTCGTAAAATTGCTCTATCGATTTCGTATAAATCTTTTTATTCTGTTTAAGTTTTTTATAAACAGTTTGAGATAGTTCATGATTTTCAGAGGAATTGGTAGAGTAAAAATTATCAAAATTTACAAAAAAATCCGAAAAATCTTTCGAGTGCTCAAGGTGTACTTTTTTAATCAGTGCTTCTGGGGTAATGCCCTCTTTTTCAGCCTTGAGCATAATAGGGGTTCCATGTGTATCATCGGCGCATACATAATAGGCCTCATGGCCTTGCATCTTTTGAAATCGAACCCAAATATCAGTTTGGATATATTCCACTAAATGGCCTAAATGAATGCTCCCATTCGCGTACGGCAGGGCTGAAGTGACTAAGATCTTTCGCATGAATTGAGAAACTTTATTGATTTGACTAAGTCCCTATTCTATCAAATGACGCCTCAACTAAGATAGGTTAAAATTACCATCTCATGACACACTCAGAACAACAAATCAAAGATTTATTAAAGGATGTTGTTGATCCTAATACAAACGACAACCTTGTTAACGATAAATCTATCAAGAGCATTTCAATTAAAGACAATGATATTGATATTAAAGTCTTGCTTGGTTACCCGGCTAATAGTCAATTAAATGACATCAAAAATTTGATTGCAACTCAAATTAAAAAAACACTACCTAAAGTTAATTTAAATATTGAGGTTGATTTTAAAATCACATCTCACGCAGCTCAAAAAGGTATAGCACTTATTCCTGGTGTTAAAAACATTATTGCTGTCGCTTCTGGAAAAGGTGGTGTAGGAAAATCCACAACTGCAGTCAATCTTGCTTTAGCTTTATCAACTGAAGGTGCTCGTGTAGGTATTCTGGATGCTGATATATACGGTCCAAGCCAGCCTCAAATGTTGGGGATATACTCAAAGCCTGAGAGCAAAGATGGTAAATCTATGGAGCCAATTATGGCTCACAACATTCAAGCTATGTCGATTGGGTTCCTTGTAGATACAGAAACGCCCATGGTATGGCGTGGTCCTATGGTGACAGGCACACTCGAACAGCTTTTAAAAGAAACAAGGTGGGATAACCTTGATTATCTTATTGTTGATTTACCTCCTGGCACCGGCGATATTCAACTCACTTTATCTCAAAAAGTACCTGTCACAGGCGCGATTATCGTTACAACACCTCAAGATATCGCCTTAATTGATGCTAGGCGCGGACTCAAGATGTTTGAAAAAGTAAATATTCCAATTATTGGTATTGTAGAAAATATGGCTATGCATACATGTTCAAAATGTGGCAACGAAGAACATATCTTTGGATCGGGTGGTGCTGAAAAAATGTGTCAGGATTATGGTGTATCTCTTTTAGGAAGTCTACCTTTAGACATTAAGATTAGGGAGCAATCTGATGATGGTAATCCAATAGTGGTAGCCGAACCTGAAAGTAGCGCTGCAAAAACTTACAAGAAAATTGCTCGTTTAACAGCCGTTAAGGTATCTAAACTCGCCCAAGATTACAGCAATAAATTCCCAAATATTGTGATTCAAAAAACCTAACTTACGTTAAAACAAAATACATCTACTCCGTTGTTACAAGTAACTGTGCTTGCAGGTATTAAATCCCCTGCTTTCCATTGATTTATCGCTGTTTGTTTCTCTTTTCCACTGACTAAGAAAAGTATAGATTTAGATCGACTTAAGCGTGCTGGCGACATAGATATTCTTAATGGTGGTGGCTTGGG
Organism: Candidatus Methylopumilus sp.; assembly: GCA_036567085.1. GTDB lineage: Bacteria > Pseudomonadota > Gammaproteobacteria > Burkholderiales > Methylophilaceae > Methylopumilus. The sequence goes on along the minus strand of DATCVG010000011.1, from coordinate 11,306 downwards.
GGCATCAAAGACCGCTAAAGCATCTACATTGTTATCCCAACTATGTCCTGGGAATAAACTTGCCGTATGGGCGTCTTCACCAAGCCCCAGAAGAACCAAATCAAAATCATCTACCTGGCTTAGTGTTTGGTTATATAAATGGGCGCCTTCTACTGGACCAAGCTCAGCTGGAATTGCATGAATATTTTGCATTGGAATATCGATATGATTGAGCCATGCTTCAAACGCCATAGTGCTATTTCGATCTTTGTGGTCGGAATCAAGGCATCTCTCATCACCGAAATAGATCTGCCATTTGTGCCAATCTGTTTTGATGTTTTTAAGCATTGTATAGACTTTTTTAGGTGTCGATCCTCCCGCTAATACAATATGAAACTGGCCCCGCGTTTTAATTGAAGGCTCAGCTAAGGCTATAATCTTCTCAAGAGCAGCTTGATTAAGAGAAGCTTGGCTTTTAAATGACTGCCATTTGATTTGTTTCAAATTCATGAAAATCTTTCAAATTAATATGGATTTTATATCGAAATCAATTCCTTGAAGAGACTTGCGTTTGATATAATTTAGCTTGTATCGCACTTTAAACTAATTTGCTTTATTCCAAAAGATTAAGCAATGACAAATCTTCCATAAAAAGGTAAAAAAAATGAAATTAGCAATGATTGGTCTCGGAAAAATGGGTGGCAATATGGCTACTCGTCTTGTTCAAAAAGGTATTACTGTTGTAGGATTTGACCGAAGCGCAGAAGTTGTAAAAACACTCGAAGAAAAAGCAAACATTATTGGCGCAAACTCAATTGCAGATGCTGTAGCAAAATTAGACGGTCAAAAAATCTTATGGCTCATGGTGCCAGCAGGAAATGCAACCGAAGAGCAAATCAAAGAACTCGTTCCAATGTTGAATAAGGGTGACATTATTATTGACGGCGGCAATTCAAATTACAAAGACTCTCAGCGTATCGGTAAATTCCTTGAAGAAAAGGGTATTGGTTTTATGGATTGTGGCACATCAGGCGGTGTATGGGGTTTAGCAAATGGCTACTGCTTGATGGTAGGGGCAAAACAGGAAGTTGCAGATACAATGAAACCAATTCTTCAAGCGCTTGCTCACGAAGATCGTGGCTGGGCTCATGTAGGTCCAGTAGGCTCAGGTCACTTTACTAAAATGATTCACAATGGTATTGAATACGGCATGATGGAATCATTCGCTGAAGGTCTTGAGCTTCTTAAAGGTAAAAGTGAATTTAAACTTGACTTAGCACAAATTACAGAATTATGGAAACACGGTTCAGTGGTCAGAAGTTGGTTATTAGATTTAACTGCAGATGCACTAAAAGAAGATCAATCACTTGATGAGATTGCTCCTTATGTAGCTGACTCAGGCGAAGGGAGATGGACTGTCGTAGAATCGATTGAGCAAGGCATTCCAACACCAGTTCTTACCCTTGCATTGCAAGTGAGATTCAGAAGCCAAGAAAAACAAGGTTATGGCTATAGATTACTATCAGTTATGCGTAATGCATTTGGTGGTCATGCAGTAAAAAAATCAAAATAACTTTTTTTATATTCTTAAATTATCTATGACAAAAATTGATGACTGCACCTTAGTCCTCTTCGGTGCAAGTGGAAACCTTTCTAGAATAAAACTTATTCCAGGTCTTTTTAGACTTGATTCTCTTGGCAGATTGCCAGAGAAAATGAAAATTCTTTCAGTAGGAAGATCTGAAGTTGAAGAATCAGCATGGCGTGATGACATTAAGTCTATGCTTGATATTAAATTCAAAAAAAATTACGATGCAAAAGTATTTGATCGTTTCATTGCTAGAAATTTTTATCATGCAAATCCGCCTGATGATAGCAATGCTTTTAAACGTCTCAGTGAAAAACTTTCCGACGTAACAACTTTCCCACAAAATTTAGCTTTCTTTTTATCTGTTAGACCGTCAGACTTTGCTTCTATTGTTGATTTGCTTGCGAGTGTCGGCTTAACTGATGAAAGCAAGGCTTGGCGTCGTGTTGTCATTGAAAAACCGTTTGGTACCAATTTAGAAACAGCTCAAGCACTTCAAAAATCAATCACCAAACATTTAAAAGAAACACAGATTTATCGTATTGATCATTACCTTGGTAAATCAGCATTACAAAATATTCTGCTCACGCGTTTTGCAAATCATATCTTTGATCCACTTTGGACGCATGAACATATCGACCATATTCAAATTACAAATAATGAAACGTTAGGCGTAGGAGAAAGAACTAAGTTTTATGATGCGACTGGCGCTTTAAGAGACATGATTCAAAGTCATCTCATGCAAATGCTTGCATTAACAACAATGGAGATGCCACAAACATTAAGCCCTGAAAGCATTCGTGCTGAAAAAATTAAAGTACTCGAATCCATTACACCTATTCCCCTTAATGAACTCAAGAAACATGCCTTTAAGGCACAATATGGTCGAGGCAAAATCAATGGTGAAGAAGTTAAAGGTTATTTGGAAGAATTAGATGATCCGAAGAGTGTAGTTGAAACCTATGCAGCACTTAAGTTTTACATTAATACGCCACGATGGAAAGGTGTACCTATTTATGTTAGAACAGCTAAACGTCTTCACGCATCCGATACGGCGATAGCCATTAAGTTCAAAAAGGCACCACTTTCACTTCCTGAACAAGCTGATAACTGGCTCGTCATTAGTATTCAGCCTAAAGAATTTACCCGTTTTGAAATTCAAACAAAAATCCCAGGACTTGATACCAAAGTAAGAACCGTTGCTATGGACGCCCCAAATAGAATTACAGGAGATGAAAGTGTAGATGCTTATGAATCACTTCTCCTTAACTTGATGCAAGGTGATCAATCGTTATACCTTCATATCAATGAGGTAGAAGCATCATGGAGACTACTTGATCCAGTGATTAAAGCCTGGAATGAAGATAAGAGCCCAGTCTTTACTTACCCTGCTGGAAGTGCCGACCCTGCTGAGTCCAAAATTATCTTTGACAAGCCTGAACAATTTTGGCGTCAGAGTATTGAAATCGGTGAAAATAAGCTCTAAAGTAATGAAAATTTAAATCATTAGAAATCCCGTAGCGTCAAGATTGTGCAAACGGGATTTTTCTTTTTTGAGACAAGAAAATTATGACGATAAAATCAGATAAATGGATAAGAAAGATGGCCGAAGAACATGGCATGATTGAGCCCTTCGAGGCTCAACTTATCCGAGAAAAAGACAATCAAAAGATCGTTTCTTATGGTACATCTAGCTATGGATATGACATTCGATGCGCTAATGAATTTAAAGTATTTACTAATATTAATAGCACGATCGTCGATCCCAAAAATTTTGACCCAAATTCTTTCGTAGAATTTAATGCCGACTATTGCATCATTCCACCTAACTCATTTGCACTTGCAAGGACAGTTGAATATTTCAGAATTCCAAGAAGTGTGCTCACAGTATGTTTAGGTAAATCGACTTATGCGCGATGCGGCATCATTGTTAACGTCACACCTTTTGAGCCAGAATGGGAAGGTTATGTGACCTTAGAATTTAGTAATACCACACCTCTTCCAGCAAAAATTTATGCAGGCGAAGGTTGCGCTCAAGTGCTATTCTTTGAGTCCGATGAAGTATGTGAAACATCCTACAAAGATCGTGGTGGAAAATACCAAGGCCAAGTAGGCGTAACATTACCTAAAATATAAAGGGTTAATATGAAATTTAACTTCCCCGTAGTTATCATTGATGAAGACTTTAAATCTGAAAATTCATCTGGTCTTGGTATCAGAGTTTTAGCAAAAGCGATCGAGGAAGAAAATTTCGAAGTGCTTGGTGTTACAAGCTATGGTGACCTGTCTTCATTTGCTCAACAGCAAAGTCGCGCTTCTGCATTTATTCTATCCATTGACGACGAAGAGTTTGTTGAAGAAAATCAAAGCGCTCTTGAGCAATTAAAAAATTTCGTAGATGAAATTAGATTTCGGAATGAGGAAATCCCAATATTTCTCCATGGCGAAACAAGAACAAGTCGTCATATTCCAAATGAAATCTTAAGAGAGCTTAATGGCTTTATTCATATGCATGAGGATACGCCTGAGTTTGTGGCGCGTTATATTGTGCGTGAAGCTAGAACTTATTTAGATAGCTTGCCTCCACCGTTCTTCAAAGCCCTTACTCACTATGCAGGTGACGGCTCTTACTCTTGGCATTGCCCTGGCCACTCAGGTGGTGTTGCTTTTCTAAAGTCCCCTGTTGGTCAAATGTTTCACCAATTCTTTGGTGAAAATATGCTTCGAGCTGACGTATGTAATGCAGTAGATGAATTAGGCCAATTGCTCGATCACACAGGTCCTGTAGGCGCTTCAGAAAGAAATGCAGCGCGTATATATAACTCTGATCATCTCTATTTTGTTACAAATGGTACATCGACGTCTAATAAGATGGTTTGGCATTCAACAGTAGCGCCAGGTGATATTGTAATCGTAGATCGAAATTGCCATAAATCAGTATTGCATTCCATTATTATGACTGGCGCTATTCCAATTTTCTTAATGCCAACAAGAAATCACTTTGGCATTATTGGACCTATACCTAAAAAAGAATTTGAATGGAAAAATATTCAAGAAAAAATTCAAAAGAATCCATTCATCACCAATAAAAAAGACAAGCCACGAGTATTAACAATTACACAATCAACTTATGACGGCATTCTTTATAACGTAGAAGAAATTAAAGAAATGTTAGATGGAAAAATTGATTCGCTACATTTTGATGAGGCTTGGTTGCCTCATGCAACATTTCATGACTTTTATGGCGACTATCATGCTATTGGCGCTGACCGTCCACGCTGTAAAGATAGTCTCATTTTCTCAACGCAATCTACACACAAACTTTTAGCAGGCTTGAGTCAAGCGTCTCAAATTCTTGTACAGGATGCAGAAAAAAATAAACTCGATCGTGAAGTCTTTAATGAATCTTTCTTGATGCATAGCTCCACCAGTCCACAATATTCAATTATTGCGAGTTGCGATGTCGCTGCTGCAATGATGGAAGAGCCAGGAGGTAAAGCGCTTGTGGAAGAGTCGCTCATGGAAGCATTAGACTTTAGACGTGCCATGCGAAAAGTAGATATTGAATGGGGATCTGACTGGTGGTTTAAAGTTTGGGGACCAAATGATTTATCAGATGAGGGTCTTGAAGATCGGGATGCTTGGATGTTAAATGCCAATGATCATTGGCATGGATTTGGTAATCTTGCTGATGGCTTTAATATGCTCGACCCAATTAAAGCAACAATCATTACCCCAGGACTCAATGTTGATGGTGAATTTTCTAATGAGTTTGGTATACCTGCCTCTATTGTCACCAAATATTTAGCAGAACATGGGGTTATTGTAGAAAAAACAGGACTCTACTCATTCTTTATTATGTTTACAATCGGCATAACTAAAGGTCGATGGAATACATTGGTTGCAGCGCTCCAACAATTTAAAGATGATTACGACAAGAATCAACCTTTATGGAAAGTATTACCTGAGTTTATTCAAAAGCAACCAAGCTATGAACGAATTGGATTAAGAGATTTATGTACACAGATTCATGAGATCTATAAAAAACGTGATATTGCGAAACTGACAACTGAAATGTATCTCTCTGATATGGTCCCTGCAATGAAGCCAACGGATGCTTTTTCAAAAATGGCCCATAAAGAAATTGAACGTGTTGCGATTGATGATCTAGAAGGCAGAATTACAGCGGTACTTCTTACACCATATCCACCAGGAATTCCGCTTCTCATCCCTGGCGAGCGTTTTAATAAAATTATTGTGGATTATTTAAAATTTGCACGAGATTTTAATGAAAAATTCCCAGGATTTGAAACAGATAATCATGGATTAGTAAAACAAAAGATTGATGGTAAGGCGCACTATTATGTAGATTGCGTATCTATTTAATATTTTTTTGGTAACTTACAAAAGAAAATTCAAGTCCATCATTTGCAATATGATCTTCTCTTGAAGTTTCAATCCATATTGATTTATTGATTTCAGGAAAAAATGCATCCCCCGAAAAGCTTTTCTTAATTTCTGTAATATATAAATAATCGACAAAATTTAAGGCTTGTTCGTATATATTTGAACCCCCTATTACAAACACTTCATCATCATGTTTCGAAATTGAAAAAGCATCTTCAATGCTATGCACAACTTCTGCACCTTCGCATGAAGTTTCTGTATTTCGGCTAATCACAATATTTCTTCTGTTGGGGAGCGCTCGACCAATAGACTCATAAGTTTTTCGACCCATAATAATAGTCTGTCCTGTCGTTAAAGATTTGAAATGCTTTAGATCTTCGCTAAGATGCCATGGCAGCGTATTGTTCACACCAATGACACGGTTAGAACTCATGGCAACAATAATAGATAGTTTAGACACTAGACTGCAACAGGCGCTTTAATAGCAGGGTGTGGATCGTAATTTTCTAAAACAAAATCTTCGAATTTAAAGTCAAAAATGCTTTTAACTTCAGGATTAATTTTCATATGAGGTAAAGTTTTAGGTGCTCGAGACAGCTGCTCGTTGACTTGTTCCATATGATTAGAATAGATATGTGCATCACCTAATGTGTGAACAAAATCACCAGGCTCTAATGAGCATACTTGAGCTACCATCATAGTAAGAAGCGCATAAGATGCTATATTAAATGGGACACCTAAAAAAATATCTGCACTTCTTTGGTAAAGCTGACAAGACAATTTGCCATTCGAAACATAAAATTGAAAAAATGCATGACAAGGCGGTAACTTCATCTTTGAAATTTCTGAAACATTCCAAGCCGACACAATTAATCTTCTTGAGTCTGGATTTTTTTTGATTGACTCTATCAAATCAGTAATCTGATCTATATGTTTTCCATCAGCAGTAGGCCAACTTCTCCACTGATAACCATATACCGGACCTAAGTCACCATTCTCATCAGCCCATTCATCCCAGATACTTACATCATTATCTTTTAAGTACTTAATATTTGTGCTGCCACTTAAAAACCATAAAAGCTCATGAATAATAGACTTTAAATGTACTTTTTTAGTAGTAACCAAAGGAAAGCCTTGAGATAGGTCAAATCGCATTTGATAACCGAACACCGAAATAGTCCCTGTACCTGTTCGATCATGCTTAATATCACCATGATTTTTAACGTGATTCAGTAAATCTAAATATTGCTTCATGAACTTAGATGTTTTGCCTTATAAATGTTTTCACTTTTTCAACCTGATTATCTAAAACTTCAAATCTTTGAGGAAGATCTTCTAAATGTCTTAATGATTCAGGCCTCTCAGGTTTCTGATTGATTGCTTCTACAATAGAGTCTTCAAATTTAGTGGGCAATGCTGTCTCGAGAACAATCATCGGAACATTATCATCCATGTGCTCATAGGCTGCTTTAAATCCATCTGCTGTATGGGTATCAATCATGATCTTATATTGATTGTAAATTTCTTTAATGTAATAAATGCGTTCTTTGTGTGTACTCGAAGAAGAGGTAAATCCAAAATCTTTAATTTTTTTAAAGACACCCTCTTGGTTTAAATCAAAATTACCGCCTTGATCGATTGATTTCCATAATGTATTTAATTTTTCACTATCCCGCCCAATTAAGTCAAAAATAAATCGTTCAAAATTAGATGCTTTAGATATATCCATTGAAGGACTTGAGGTATGAAAAGTATTTTCAGAGTCACGTGGCTTATACATGCCTGTCTTAAAAAACTCATCTAATACATTATTTTCGTTTGTAGCAACTACAAGTCTCTTGATTGGAAGTCCCATCATACGTGCTATATGGCCTGCACAAATATTACCAAAATTACCTGTGGGAACAGTAAAGCTAACCTCCTCATTGTTTTTAGCAACAGCAAGGTAGCCTTTAAAGTAATAAACAATCTGCGCTAAAATCCTACCCCAATTAATTGAGTTCACTGCGCCAATTTTCATATCTCTTTTGAAATCTAAATCATTAGATACTGCTTTGACAATATCTTGACAATCATCGAAGACGCCTTTGATACTTAGATTAAAAATATTAGAGTCTAGGATGCTAAACATCTGAGCTGATTGAAAACGACTCATCTTTTGATATGGCGATAACATAAAGACATTAATACCTTTTTTTCCACGCATTGCATATTCAGCAGCGGAGCCAGTATCTCCAGAGGTTGCGCCTAAAATATTAATTTCTTCATTTTCTTTTGCAAGCACATACTCAAAGAGATTGCCAAGTAATTGCATGGCAATATCTTTAAATGCAAGTGTGGGGCCATTTGAAAGCGAAAGAATATAAAGATTCTCTTTAACTTTTAAAATAGGGGTAATGTCTTCTGCTCTTTGTTGTGCCCTAGAAAATGCATATACCTCTTTTGTGTACGTTTTATTGATAATTGCTTTTAAATCATCTTTTGGAATGTCATCTATGAATTTAGAAATAATATGAAATGCTAGTTCAGAATAACTCATACCTCGCATATGATTGAAATCTTGAACTGAAAACTGAGGATAGGACTCTGGGAGATACAAACCGCCGTCAGGGGCAAGACCGCCTAATAAAATCTTAGAAAAAGAAAGTGGCTTTGATTGACCACGTGTTGAAATGTATTTCATAAAGCCTTTATTTGCTAAGTTCTTCTAATCTAATTTTAATAACTTTTCCGATAGTGGCTGACAATGACTCAATTGAATGAATCACGGTATTGATATCCTTCTCAACTGCTAAATGACTTAATATAACAATATCTGCTTCAAATTCATGCTCTTGAGGTTCTTTTTGAAGCATCGCATCAATTGAAATCTTCTTATCACCAAATAATTTTGTAATCTCAGCTAAAACACCAGGCTTATCTGAAACTCGAATTCTTAAATAATAACCACTTATCGCATCATCAATTTTATAAATAGGAATTAAATCAATTTTACTTTCATCAAAACCATGGAGCGGAACCTGAGATGATCTTGATATATCAATAAGATCAGCAACAACAGCACTTGCGGTTGGTAATGCTCCTGCGCCAGCACCATAGTAAAGTGTTGGTCCAACCATATTACCTTTAACAACAATAGCGTTCATAGCACCATTTACATTTGCAATTAAACGTTTTTCAGGAATTAAAGTTGGGTGAACTCTTAACTCAATTCCTTTATCTCTTTTTTTAGCGATCCCCAAAAGTTTAATGCGATAACCTAATTCTTCGGCATAACGAATATCTTTTTGTTCAAGCGCTTTAATACCTTCTACATATACATCTTTAAAGCTCATTGGTATACCAAAAGATAAACCAGCAAGAATTGTTAATTTATGCGCAGCATCAATACCCTCGATATCAAAAGTAGGATCCGCTTCTGCGTAACCTAATGATTGCGCCTCGGATAGGGCTTTAGCGAATGAGATACCTTTTTCGCGCATTTCAGTCAAAATAAAATTAGTAGTGCCATTAATAATACCTGCCACCCACTCAATCTTATTACCAGCCAGACCTTCTCTGATTGATTTTAAAATAGGAATACCGCCTGCGACCGAAGCTTCAAAAGCTAATGTGACATTATTTTTTTTGGCTAATTGAAATAATTCATTTCCAAAATTTGCGAGCAATGCTTTATTGGCTGTCACAACATGTTTCTTATTTTCAATCGCCTTCATGACCAAATCTTTTGCTATGGTAGTGCCGCCTATAAGTTCAACAATGACATCAATTTCTTTATCGGCAACTAGCTTGAATGCATCATCAGTAACTTCTGCAGAGCTACCCACAATTTCTTTTGCACGCGCAATATTTTTATCTGCCACAGCCACAATTTTCATATCTGCAGATGTCTTGCGTTGTATTTCTTTAACATTTGATTTTAAAAGTTCAAATACACCGCCACCCACTGTGCCGATACCTAACAAACCTATATTCATTCTTTTCATCAGCTCTAACTTTCTAGTTCACAGTATTTTTCTTAAAGTTTTCGAGGTAATTGGTAATACGCTTAATTGATTCTTTTAGATCGTCTTCATTTGGTAAGAATACAATTCTTATATGATCAGGATTTTTCCAATTAAATCCTGTGCCTTGAACTAACAATACTTTCTTATCGATCAGTAATTTTAGAATAAATTCCTGGTCGTCTTTAATTGGATACATCTTGGGGTCTAATTTAGGAAATAGATACATCGCGGCTTCTGGCTTAATGCAAGTGACACCGGGTATAGAAACAAGCATATCGTATGCAAGCTCTCTTTGCTTAAATAATCGTCCTGTCGGCGCTACAAGATCATCAATACTTTGATATCCACCTAAAGCTGTTTGAATAGCAAGCTGCCCAGGAACGTTTGCACATAAACGCATGGAAGCTAACATATTAAGACCTTCAATATAATCCCCAGATTCTTTCTTGTTTCCAGACACGACCAACCATCCTGCACGATAACCACATGCACGATAATTTTTTGATAAGCCATTCAATGTGACAAAGAGAAGATCATCTGCAAGGGATGCGATCGAAATATGTTTCTTTTTGTCATAAACCACTTTGTCGTAAATCTCATCTGCAAAAATAACAAGCTTATGTTTCCTTGCAATCTGAATAATGCCCTCTAGAATTTCTTTTGGATAAAGTGCGCCTGTTGGATTGTTAGGATTGATAACCAAAATCGCTTTTGTTTTGCTTGTAATTTTACTTTCGATATCTTTAAGGTCTGGGTACCAACTTGCAACTTCATCACATAAATAATGTCTTGGCTTTCCACCTGCTAGTGTGACGGCTGCGGTCCATAGAGGATAATCAGGCATAGGAATCAATACTTCATCATCGTTATCTAACAATGCCTGCATTGCCATCACAATGAGTTCTGAAACACCATTACCAATAATCACATCATCGACATCTACATTTAGAATATTTTTTTCCTGTGTGTAATGCATGATAGATTTTCTTGGCTCAAAAAGGCCTTTGCTATCGGTATAACCAGATGCTTTACTCATATTGCGAATCACGTCTTGCACAATTTCCTCGGGCGCTTCAAATCCAAAGGCTGCTGGATTGCCAATATTAAGTTTAATAATGCGATGACCTTCTTCTTCCATTTTTTTAGCGTGTGCTAAAACAGGTCCGCGAATGTCATAACAGACGTTATTTAATTTCGATGATTTTTTAAGCTGAGCCAATTTAATTACCTAAATTTGAATATATGATATCTTACCTTGTGAACGCCCATTCCGCCAACAAATGAGAGGGTTTTGATTCAATTTATTTCTTTAAAAACACGATGTT
>DATCVG010000010.1:0-2328 GCA_036567085.1 Candidatus Methylopumilus sp. | reverse complement strand
TATAATTGTATTTTTTGTCGCATTGCCATTGTGTTTGGGTATTGCGCTAGCATCAGGCGCACCTTTATTCTCAGGGATTATCGCAGGTATTATTGGTGGCATTGTTGTTGGTTACGCAAGTGGATCAGCATTAGGTGTGAGTGGTCCTGCAGCAGGCTTAGCTGTGGTAGTATTTTCTGCATTGCAAACATTGGGTAGTTGGGAGGCATTCTTAGTTGCAGTGATCATTGCGGGTATTGTTCAACTGATACTCGGTTTTGCTAAAGCGGGTTTTATCGCCTATTTTTTTCCATCTTCAGTGATTAAAGGCATGCTGGCTGGCATAGGCTTAATCATTATTATGAAGCAAATCCCGCATGCGGTTGGATATGATGCCACTTTTGAAGGAGATGAAACACTGCCTTCAGTCATTCATGATAACGTATGGCAAATCATCTTATCTGTTTATGAAAAGCTAACTCCAGGGGCTTTATTAATCGCTGCGATTTCAATGGCGATTCTTGTTTTATGGGATGTTTATCTAACCAAAAAAAGTAGAGTTTTCCAAATTTTGCAAGGTCCAATGGTTGTAGTTGGTTTAGGTATTTTATTTTTTAATTTATTCAAAACAAATACTCTACCTTTTGCGCTTGATGCGGAGCATTTAGTTCGACTTCCAGTCAGTGATAACTTATCTCAGTTTATTCAAAACTTTTATTTCCCTGACTTTTCAGTCCTAAGTAATCCAGATGTTTATAAAATTGGGATTGTCATGGCAATTATTGCGAGTGTTGAAACACTACTTTGTGTTGAAGCTACAGATAAACTTGACCCATACAAGCGTGTGACGCCGACTAATCGTGAATTGAAGGCGCAAGGCTTAGGTAATATAATTTCTGGCTTTCTTGGAGGCTTACCAATCACACAAGTCATTGTAAGAAGCTCTGCCAACATTACATTTGGTGCTAAATCTAAGCTATCTACCATCTTACATGGTTTATTTTTACTCATTAGTGTAATTACGATTGCAAACTATTTAAATATGATTCCTCTGGCAAGTTTGGCTACCATCTTGATCATGGTTGGTTACAAATTAGCTAAGGTGGAATTGTTTGTGAAATCTTTCAAACAAGGTTATGAACAATTTTTACCATTTATTGTGACTGTTATTGCCATTCTGCTCTCAGACCTCTTAACAGGAATTATGATTGGCGTCGTCATTAGTCTTGCATTTACGCTTTACCACAGCTATAAAAATTCTCACTTTATGAATGAACAATTAAGCGAGGCAAAAGGGGGTAAGTCAATTCACCATATCAAACTAGCGCAACAGGTTTCGTTTTTTAATAAAGCTAGCATTATTACGCTATTAGAAAAAATGCCGGAAAATTGCAAAGTGATTATTGATGGAAGTGACTCAACATTTATAGATCGAGATGTGCTTGAAGTCATTTCTGACTTTAAATTACATGCAGGTTTTAAGAAAATTGAAGTTGAAACAATAGGTATTTAATAATTAGGATAAATTATGTATAAGCATCCATTACTAAATCGCGACAAAATGACGCCAAGAGAGGCTTTAGATATCTTAGTTGAAGGTAATCATCGGTTTACTGAAAATATTGCCTCAAATAAAGATTTGCAGCAATTAGTTCATTTAACAAAAGATAAACAGCATCCATTTGCAGCGGTCTTGAGTTGCAGTGACTCCAGAGCCCCTGTCGAAATGCTATTTGATCAAGCCCTTGGAGATATTTTTAGCGTCCGTTTAGCAGGCAATATTGCTTCTGACAAAGCAATTGGTAGTTTAGAATTTAGTACCAAATATTTAGGCAGTAAAATTATTGTCGTGCTTGGTCATAGTTCTTGTGGTGCTGTTAAAGCTGCCTGTGATCATTTTGTAGAAGGCAATATTAGTCACGTCATTAATATGATTACCCCTGCTCTTGATCTTGAGAAGTCCGAATCCGACCAACGGAATTCTGAAAATAAAGACTTTGTCTCAAAAATTGCAAAGCTTAACGTTGAAATGCAAATGAATTCTATTTTACGTGATAGCGAAATTTTACAAGGTATGATTGCTAAACATGAAGTAGGTTTGATTGGCGGTATGTATGATTTATCTTCCGGAAAAGTAGAGTTTTACAAAGATACAGCGCACTTGTAATTAATGGTTCGTTAATGATTTAAAGATAAAAAGGGGCTTATGCCCCTTTTTATTTAAAATTTTGCACATATACTGGCTCGTAAATCACCTTCAAATCAACAACTTTCACTAATAGCCTTGGTATTTCATCATCATGAATTTCTATTTTTTAGTTATTTACTTATAAGAAATAAGTATTAAAT
>DATCVG010000009.1:0-6482 GCA_036567085.1 Candidatus Methylopumilus sp. | reverse complement strand
CCAGGGGAATATATAACTGCATCTGTCAAACCTAAAAGTGATTGATCTTTTATTTGTTCTTCAGTGATCACGGAAATTGATTGGGGAATATCACGAATTCGTGTATCTGTTTTTGTAGCAGTACTCGTTCTTTTCTTAAGGTATGTCTTAGCTAAATTATCTTTAACTTCAATTTCACTAAGCTCAATTTTTTTATAGTAAAAATTTTCTTTTTCAGTTGTATTAGCAAAAGAAATACCCGGCAGCAAGCTTCCTATAAATAGGTAAGTTAATGTTTTATAGAGATTTTTTGATTTATTGTATATACCCACACCTAAATGATAATCATTCTCATTTAAAACATCAAGGAAAATATTAATTTATGTATTTTCAGGATGAGGCTGATTTACAAGACTAAGATAGGGGTAAGTCCTAAAAGAAATAAAAGCAGAAAAAAATTTCACTTTTTTAATTACAATGATTTAAATCTTATGAAAACCATTCTTCTTAAAGCAAATGACATTGATTTAGACAAGGCAACACAATTACTATCTGATGGTGAGCTGGTTGCCATCCCTACAGAAACTGTTTATGGATTAGCTGCGGATGCCTCAAATATATCTGCCATAAATAAGATTTTTGAAGTTAAAAAAAGACCTCCATCACATCCTTTAATCTTACATCTCAGAAGTATCGATCAATTGAATGATTGGGCGATTGAAATACCAAATGACGTCCATACTTTAGCAAAACATTTTTGGCCAGGACCCATGTCACTTTTATTAAAAAAACATCCTGATGTGCTAAGTGAAATTACTGGTGGATCAGACAAAATTTGTATTCGAATCCCTAATCATCCTGTAACGCTCTCTCTTCTTAGAATTCTTAATAAAGGGATTGTCGCGCCATCTGCAAATTTATTTGGTCGTGTAAGCCCTACGTCAGCTCAACATGTCATGGATGATCTTGATGGAAAAATTTCAGCTATTCTTGATGGCGGTCAATGTGAGGTAGGGCTTGAATCTACCATTATTGATTTAACAGAAATCAAACCTAGGATACTTCGCCCAGGAGGTTTGCCTATAGCTCATATTGAAGAGGTTCTGGATCAAAAAGTTCTACCTTATTCTAATTCTGATGAGAAAATTTCAGGCAATTTATTGAATCATTATCAGCCTCGCGCATCCGTTCATCCATATAAGAAATCAGAAATTGAACATTTAATTAACGACATACTAACAAATAAATCTGTCTTATTACCTTTAAGCGATATCAATAAAGACAATATTCATATTCATCAAATGCCAAAAGATGCTTATCAATATGGTCAAGTTTTTTACTCAACACTAAGGTTAATGGACGATAAAAAATATGAAAAAATATATATTGAATTACCACCCAAAAAATCTGAATGGTATGCAATACATGACAGAATCAAAAAAGCTTCCTTTAAGATTTAAATTATTTATTTAGATGCCAGAAGATAGAGCATTAAGCCAAAGTATAGAAAAGCAAAAATAGCGACAATCCAAAATACTTTAAGCATATTAGTGTTAATGTCTGAAAGTTTTTGATGGATTTTTTCCAGCAATGCTTCTTCTATATTTTTTTTAGCCATAATTAATTCCTCAATAATTGTGTATTTTACTTTATAAAGGCAAGGAGATGATTTGAATTATTAATTGTTATATTTAGATATCATTACGTTTAGAATGCTCTCTGAGGCATCTTTTATGTTTGTTGGTTCATAGCCACCTTCTAAGACAAACATCATGCGATTCATGGAGTATTTTTTTGCAAGTGACAATAAAATATCAGTAGCTTTTTTGTAACCATCATTTGAGTATTTTAATTGTCCAAGTAAATCATTTTCATGCGCATCAAATCCAGCAGAGACTAAAATAAATTCTGGTTTAAACTTGTCCATAGCAGGTATTAATTGACTAGTTAAACCTTCAATGAATTCTCTATCTCCCGCACCTTTTGGTAAATCAATATTTAACGTAAAACCATATCCATTACCAGTGCCTCGCTCATCTTGACGTCCGCTGCCAGGATAAAAAGGATGTTGATGAATGCTAAAATAAAATACCGAATTATCACTATAAAATATATCTTGCGTTCCATTGCCGTGATGAACATCAAAATCCACAATTAAGATACGCTTAATCCCATATTTATTTTGTAAATACTTAGCTGCAATAGCGACATTATTAAATATACAGAATCCCATACCTTTATCTCTAAATGCATGGTGTCCAGGAGGTCTTGTGAATGCAAATGCACTAGATACTTTTTCTTGCATAATTTGATCAATACCTTCAATCATAGCGCCGACAGATTTTCTTGCAACTTGATAAGATTTGTTAGAAATAACTGTGTCACCTGTAGAAAGTGTCGCGATGGATTTGTTAAGCCTTTCTGATTCTAGCTTTACAAGATTAATATATTTTTCTGAATGGACAAGACTGATTATATCTAAGGGTGCATAGCCAAAAGAGGGCCAAATTAAATTTGATTTAAATTCATATTCTTTTTTAAGAAAGTTAATAGTATGAGTAATACGACTTGGATTTTCAGGATGATTGAGTCCGGTGTTATGAAGCAGAAATTCATCATCATAAAGAACTGCAATCTTAAATGAATTCTTTTCTGATTCCGCCATTGTCTTTAAAGGTTGAAGAAGTGCAATTATAGTTAAAAAATAATAAAAATATTTCATATCAATGAGACGTATTATGTTGATGAGTTTATTGTATTATCTAGGAGTCATTATATAAATCTACTGCCAATGAAAATTAAAACACTTTTTTTTATGGGGTTATTTGCCTTAGGGTTTTCAACGCATATTTTTTCTTATCCAAGAAATGACATTCCAGTTCCTGAACCCTCTATTGATTTTTTAAATCTTAAGGATGGTGATCAGGTCTCAAATCCTTTCAAGGTCATATTTAAAGCCAGTGGTATACGTACTGAGCCAGCCGGGGAGTTTAAAGAGGGCTCTGGACATCACCATTTACTCATTAATAAACCTTATATCGAAAAAGATAATGCCATTCCTGCGGATTCAAATCATTTACACTTCGGGAAAGCACAGACAGAAACAGAACTTAACTTAAATCCTGGTGTATACACACTGACTCTTCAATTTGCGGATGGATATCATCGTTCATATGGGAAAGTTTTAAGTAAGACTATTCAAATTGAAGTGAAATAGAGCTCAATATATCCATGCTTAGTAATAAAGAAGCGCTATTTAAAAAATCTATTCTACTGGTAGCCTTAGCTAATTTAAGTTATTTTTTTGTAGAATTTTTTGTTGCACGTCATATCCATGCTACCTCACTTTTTGCGGATAGTATTGATTTTTTAGAAGACGCGTCGATTAATTTACTTATTTTTCTTGCATTACATTGGACATCAAAAAATAAAGCAAGACTTGGTAAGGTCTTAGCGATCATTCTAATTATCCCAGCATTTGCTTTTTTATATACAGCATGGCAAAAATTTTATATACCTTCGGTTCCAGACCCATCGATGCTTTCTGTTACAGGAGTTGGGGCCTTATTGATTAATTTTAGTTGCGTATATATCTTGGTGAAATTTAGAAATTATCAAGGTAGTTTATCTCGAGCCGCTTTTCTTTCAGCGCGAAATGATGCTTTGGCCAATATAGCTATTATTTTTGCAGGGTTAATAAGCTTCATTTGGTATTCGCTATGGCCTGATTTACTCGTTGGTTTTTTTATTATGGCCATTAATCTGGATGCAGCTAAGGAAATTTGGGAGGCTTCTGAAAACTCAGATATAGAATTGAAGCCTTAGTAGTTTTCTTAAATTATGAAATGAACAAATCTAGAAATATTTAGTCCAAAACTAAGTGAAATTTATCTTTACTATCATTTCCCTAATAGCCTTAGCTAACGTTGCGGGATGCCAACATCTTTCGCAAAAAAATCCAAGTCTTAAGGCTGAGCTTACAGTTTTTCATGAGCTTCCAAAAGACTTTAAACTTTCTACTGTTGCCATTGTGCCTTGGCATCAATCTCAAAAAGGTTCCTTAGAGTTTAAGCATTATTCGGCTATCTTAAAGGAGCGGATAGAGAAGTTAGGTTTTACTGTCATAGATCTTTCTAAAAAACCTGAGCTACTTTTATTCTTTGATTATGGAGATGATAATGGTAAGGAAATAACCGAAACCTACACCATTCCTGATTTTGGCATGATTGGATATACTGGATACTCTATTAATTCTTGGGGTATGTATCCCGGTATGCCCATGTATGGATATCGAGGTTATCAAACCCATACTAATAAATATACTTTATTTACGCGATATATTCATATTGATATGGCTAAACCCAAAATAAAAAGTACTGAACTAGATAAAATCTATGAAGGCCAGTTACGAAGTAAAGGCACGTGCTCAAAACTTACTGTGACGCTTCCAAATCTCATTGACATGTATTTCCAAAATTTTCCGGGAAAAAATAATGATACTCAATCTCTTGAGAAATCTTGGGATGGTGTGTGCTAATATTTTTTAATGAAATCTCTCGCTTTTAAAAATTTAATTTCCTGTCTAATCCTTATTCCAAGCATATCTTTTGGAAAAGATTGGAATTTTGATGTCTTTATGGATGATAAATTAATTGGAGAACATACTTTTCAGCTCAAAGAAGATAGTGATTTAAATCAGCTCACCAGTAATGCTCAATTTAAAGTCACACTTTTATCAATTCCAGTTTATAAATACAAACATATTTCCCAAGAGCAATGGAATAAAGATTGTTTGCATACTGTTGAATCTTCTACGCAAGATGGAGGAGACACTTACAAAGTATTAGGCAAGACAGAGGCTAACACTTTTAAATTAATAGAGCCTACTAAACAAGCATTTGTAGCTGATTGCCCGATGACCTTTAGCTATTGGAATCCCCTTATGCTAAAGCAGAAAAAACTTTTAAATGTTCAGACGGGGGAATACCCAGAAGTGTCGATTAAATATTTGGGTAAAAAGTCTATTAAAGTTAAAAATGAAAATATAGATGCTGACTCATATCAGCTTTTAGCACCTAAAATTAATATACAGCTTTGGTATAAAGAGAATAAGGAATGGGTTAAGTTAGAATCAACCACGCCTGATAATCATCATATTGTTTATATGCTTAAGTAAATATCATTGATCTAAGTCTAAGGTAATTAGTTCTAGGCTATTCAAACAATCCTGTAATGAGTTTTTTTATGGTAATTTCTAGTGTATAGAAAATTTACTATTTCCATTTACGCATGCATATTCAGCACAATTCATTAATGAGTCAATTGATAGGTAAGAATCTTGCTTACACTTTTGATTGTTCCCCTTTTATCAAAAGATTATTTGAGGCTGATCAGGATCTTGAACAAAAATCAATTGAACACATAAATCATCCCTTTAGTCGTCAAGAGATGGAATCTTGGCTGAATAGCCGTCAAATTTTAGATGAAGCAAGCTTAAATCAATCGCTTCGTAAATTACGTCAATACGTTGTTGCTAATATCATTCTTCGTGATCTTAATAAGCTTGGTGATTTAGATGAGGTTTTAGTATCAATTACTGCGCTTGCCGAAATAACGCTCATTCAAGCACATCAATTTCATTTCAATTACCTCAAGACCATTCATGGCTCGCCTATGGGATTAAATGGTGAAGAGCAACAATTAAGTATTGTGGGTATGGGTAAATTAGGCGGAGAAGAGCTTAATGTTTCATCTGATATTGATCTTATTTTTGCATATCCCGAAGAAGGTGATACCGAAGGTAAAGAACCTATAAGCAATCAAAGCTTTTTTATTAAGCTTAGCAAGAAAATTATTTCGAGTCTCAACGACATTACAGAAGATGGATTTGTATTTCGTGTAGATATGCAATTAAGACCTTTTGGCTCTGAGGGTCAAATTACATGCAGTTATCAGATGCTAGAAGACTATTATCAAAAATACGGACGGGAATGGGAGAGATATGCTTGGGTAAAAGGTCGCGTTATAGCGGGGCCTCAAATAGAACTTCATAAAATTATTGACCCTTTCGTGTATCGGAGGTATCTGGATTATGGCGCATTAAACTCAATGCGCGACTTAAAGAGTCAGATTCAAAACGACGTCAAAAAAAGAGGTATTCAAGAAAATATAAAACTTGGCCGAGGCGGTATTCGTAAAGTTGAGTTTATTGCGCAGGTCTATCAATTAATTAGAGGCGGTCAAGACAAAGCTTTAAAGCTAAAATCACTTTTGCCCACATTAAAACTTCTAGAAACTAAAAATTTATTATCTGCCGAAGCTGTTAAATCCTTAACTGAAGCTTATCGATTCCTAAGAAATCTTGAACATAGACTTCAGTATATGGAAGATCGTCAAACACAAGAGCTACCAAGCTCTGATGAAGGTAAATTAAGAGTCGCAAAATCTATGCAATACGAGGATTGGAATTTGTTTTATCGAGATCTTGAAATTCATAGAGCAAA
>DATCVG010000008.1:0-9588 GCA_036567085.1 Candidatus Methylopumilus sp. | reverse complement strand
CATGTAATGCGCCTAATGCTGAGTAGGCGTCGTTTGCTTCTTTCACGATAATTCTGAATGCATAGATGTCATTGATCTGCGCAAATGACATACCCTTTTCACTCATCTTCTTATAAATACTATAAGTATTTTTTTCGCGGCCTGTCACTTCCGCTTCCATTTTCATCTCAGTGAGTTTTTGTTGAATGGCCGCCGTAATTTTTTCAACCACTTCACGACGATTTCCTCGAGAAGCTCTCATGGCCTTTTGAATCGCGCGATAGCGCATTGGATATAGATGTTTAAAACTTAACTCTTCAAGTTCTTGATAGATGGTATTTAAGCCCAATCGATTTGCAATGGGTGCATAAATATCATGCGTTTCTTGCGCAATACGTTTTTGTTTTTCAGGCCTTAGCACATCTAGGGTTTGCATGTTATGAAGACGATCAGCGAGCTTCACTAAAATGACACGGACATC
Source organism: Candidatus Methylopumilus sp. (assembly GCA_036567085.1). GTDB lineage: Bacteria > Pseudomonadota > Gammaproteobacteria > Burkholderiales > Methylophilaceae > Methylopumilus. Next base: position 9,128 of record DATCVG010000008.1, on the reverse strand, counting down.
ATTCGACATCGCCAATAACATTTTTCTGAAATTTTCAGCTTGCGCTTCTGTAGCATCTTGAAATTCAATCTTATCAAGCTTGGATAAACCGTCGACTAATACGGATACCTGTTTCCCAAACCTCTTTTCAATTTCTTTTGTTGTAACTGATGTATCTTCAACGACATCATGAAGTAGTGCGGCAAGTATTGTCGGAGCATCAAGATGAAGTCTGGCTAAGGTACATGCCACAGCCACTGGATGCACAATATAAGGCTCACCACTCCGTCGAGATTGGCCATGATGTGCTTCTTCGCTAAATCGATAGGCATCCCATATTTTATGGATGTCCTTGGTTTTTAAGTAGGTCTTAAGAAGGATTGTGAGTTCAGAGTCTTCGTTATCGACAGGCAGTAACGGGAGCGGCGGTGTTTTTTGAGCATCCGCTTTATTAAAATGAGCGGTACTAGCCATGGTCTTTACTCTTTTGGGGGCATTAAGCCCTATTTTAGAATTAGTACGTTGTTTTTCTATTTAAGATATCAAGACCAACTTTACCTGCTGCAATTTCTCTTAATGCTAATACCGTAGGTTTATCTCTTAGGCCATGAGTGCTCACTAATGCTTCAGCACCGTTGGCTAGTTGTCTTGCCCGGTATGCGGCAGCTAATGTAAGTTTAAAGCGATTAGGAATCATCTCTAAACAATCGTCTACTGTAATTCGTGCCATGTTATTTCTCCAAATTTCAAGTCAAGTTTTTAATTAAGTGGCTATGTCGTGTAAGCTGAATATGACACATTAATCGAGTGGATCGAATAATGGCCATAAGATCATGAAGGGCTACTTCAAAGTCATCATTGATTGTAACATAATCAAACTCATCTACATGGCTCATCTCTTCTCGAGCAACCGCGAGTCTCTTCGCAATCGTCTCATTACTATCATGTCCGCGGTTATTTAATCTTTCAGCTAATGTTTCAACAGAGGGTGGTAATACAAAAATTGAAACGGCTTCTTTAAACTGAGCTTTCAATGCTTGTGCACCTTGCCAATCAATTTCTAAAATCACGTCTTTCTTCTTATCAAGAATAGATTGAACTGATTTTTTACTCGTACCATACATAGCGCTGTGACATTCAGCAGATTCTAAGAATTCACCCTTTTTCTTCAAATCTAAAAAGGTGCTTTCATCAACAAAATGATAGTCCACACCATTCACTTCACCTGGACGTGGTTTTCGTGTGGTGTGAGATACCGAAGCCTGAAGATCTTTATCTTTATTTAAAAGGGCTTTTACGAGTGTCGTCTTACCGGCACCGGAAGCTGCTGTAATAATAAATAAATGGGCTTGGCTCATATATATTTTTTAATCATTATTATTCAATATTCTGAATTTGTTCGCGCATTTGCTCAATCAAAACTTTTAAATCAACTGATATTTGTGAAGTTTTAGGTGAAATCGATTTTGAACCTAAAGTATTAGCTTCCCGATTCAGTTCTTGCATCATAAAGTCTAGTTTTTTACCAATTGCACCATCTGTTTTAAGTAAGCGCCTTACTTCATCGATATGGGATGTAATACGATTAAGCTCTTCATCAATATCCATCTTTTGCACAAAAATAAGAAACTCTTGTTTTAGTCGATCATCATCAATTGCGATCAATGCATCCTTAAATTTATTTTCAATTTTAGTTTGATATTCTTTGATTAAAACGGGCAAGATTTTTTTAGCTTCATCTACAAGCATTTCAATATCTTTTAATTTATCCAATAAAATCTTTTGTAACTTTTCACCTTCGCGCGCTTTAGATGCCTGAATTTCGATCAGCGCTTCTTTAAGATTTTTTTTAAGATCTTGCTCAAGCAAGTTTATATTGACCGATTGGTCATGCATGATTTCAGTTGTTTTTAAAATGTCGAGCGCATTAATAGGTTGAATATGAGGAAAATATTTTGCAATTTCATTCACTGAAGTTACGAGCTGTTTTAATTTAATGGTATCTACATTTTTAACATCAAGTGCATGCGTTTTAGATTTGAAATAAATTCTGCAATCTACTTTGCCTCTTTTAATTTCTGCGGATATCAGATCGCGAATCATGGGCTCAAAAGACCTTAAGGATTCGTCTAATTTAACTTGGAGCTCTAAATATCGATTATTTAAAGACCGAAATTCAAGGAGCAAAATACCCTGTTCTGTATCTGCCTCTCTAAAAGAAAAACCGGTCATACTTAAAGCCATAAGGTATCCAATTCAATGTTTAAGCGTCATTTTATCAATCTATAGTTGCATTTGCGACTAAAACCTTTAAATGACAAGATATCAATCAATTAAAGCTAGCTTATAATGAAGACTTCTATTGAGGAATGATGATCATGAGATTAAATCAACGCGCTCACAACCAATTAAGACCCGTTGAAATTATTAGGCATTACACAAAACATGCTGAAGGTTCTGTCTTAATTAAATTTGGTGATACCCATGTCTTATGCACTGCAAGTATCGATGAAAAAGTACCTTCTTTTTTAAAAGGCCAAAATCAAGGTTGGATTACAGCAGAATATGGGATGCTTCCAAGATCAACAGGATCTAGAATGGATCGGGAAGCTGCGCGAGGAAAACAATCAGGTCGCACTCAAGAAATTCAACGTCTTATTGGACGAAGCTTAAGAGCCATTATCGATTTAAAAAAACTTGGTGAACGCACCATTCAAGTTGATTGTGATGTAATTCAAGCTGATGGTGGTACCCGCACTGCAAGTATCACAGGGTCTTATGTCGCGGTTCACGATGCAATTTCACATTTAATAAATCAAAAACTTATTACCGAATCCCCATTGATTGATGCTGTAGCAGCTATTTCTGTGGGTCTCCATGAAGGAAAGGCTTTATTAGATTTAGATTATTCGGAAGATTCAAGTTGCGACACAGATATGAATATTGTCATGACAGGGTCAGGTGGTTTTGTGGAAATTCAAGGTACTGCCGAAGGCACACCTTTTTCTCGCGAGATGATGGATCAAATGTCTGACCTTGCAGCAGAGGGCATTAAAGAACTTATTCAATTACAAAAAAACGTTTTAAAGTAATTTCATGAAGAAACAAATCGTCATTGCAACAAGCAATGCCAAAAAACTCATCGAAATTCAGTCGATTTTAAATGATATGAATGTCGAGATACTTCCTCAATCACACTTTAAAATTGAAGCATGTGAAGAGCCTTTTCACACATTCGTTGAAAATGCACTTATTAAAGCAAGACATGCAAGCCGTTTATCAAAATTACCTGCGATTGCAGATGATTCAGGTATTTGTGTCGATGCACTTGATGGTAAACCTGGTGTTTTATCTGCTCGATATGCAGGAGAGCCTTCATCGGATGAAAAAAATAATGAAAAACTTTTAAAAAGTTTAGAAAATGAATCAAATCGGAAAGCGCATTACATTTGTGTCATTGTATTTGTAAAACATGAAATGGATCCGGAGCCGATCATTGTTGAGGGTATTTGGCATGGAGAAATTCTGAGAGCGCCAAGAGGTTCAGGTGGTTTTGGTTATGATCCTTTATTTTTAGATCATATGACTGAAAAAGCTGTGGCAGAATTACCTTCAGATATAAAAAATAGAATTAGTCATCGCGGACAAGCATTACAAAAACTTAAATTAAAACTAAATCAGATTTATGGATAAATCAAAAAACAAATGGCCTACTTGGGTTCGTGACGACAAAACAGTCGTTTCATGTACAGAAAAAATTAAGGTCATGAAAGAAAACTTTGATGAGTTAAAGCAACTTTCTCAAGATGCTATTGAGGATGGTCTTTTAATGGAAGTCTCAGAACAACAAATGAAAGAAGCACTTCATCAAATGGTTGATGATCTTATTAATCCTTATTTAAAAAATAAATAAATCATCTATGAGTCAAATTTCAAGACTCGCTATCCCACCGCCACTATCGCTTTATATTCACATTCCTTGGTGTGTAAAAAAATGCCCTTATTGTGATTTCAATTCACATGAACATAAAGAAACACAAAGTTTTACTGATATGGAATCTATGTATGTGAATACCCTCATTAAAGATCTTGAATACTCCCTGCCTAAAATTTGGGGTAGAAAAATTCATTCAATTTTTTTGGGGGGTGGAACACCAAGTCTTTTTAGCGGAAAAGCTATAGATAAAATTTTAAGTCAAGTGCGCGCGCTCGCACCCATCGTATATGATGCTGAAATTACACTTGAGGCCAATCCAGGTACGATTGATACCAATCACTTTGAAGGCTATAAAGATGCAGGTGTTACAAGAGTGTCGCTTGGAATTCAATCATTTAATGATATGCATCTCAAATCATTAGGTCGTATTCATGATAGTAAAGATGCTAAAAAGGGTATTGAAATTGCGATGTATCATTTTGATAAGGTGAATTTAGATTTAATGTACGCATTACCACATCAAACATTAGATGAAGCGATGGATGATGCTAAAACGGCAACCTCTTTTAATACACAGCATTTATCTTTTTATCATTTAACCATTGAACCAAATACTTTCTTTTTTAAGCACCCCCCACAATTACCACTAGATGATGAGAGTGCAGTGATGCAGGAAAATATTGAAACTATCCTAAATGAATATGGTTATGAGCATTATGAAATATCTGCTTTTGCAAAACCTAAATCACAATGCCAACATAATTTGAATTATTGGCAATTTGGTGATTACTTAGGTATAGGCGCAGGCGCTCATAGTAAACTTACATTTCATGACAAAATGACACGTGAGAGTCGCTACAAAAATCCGAAGCAATATATAGAAAAGGTACATTCACAAAATATGATTGAATCAGAAATAATTATTCATGAAAATGATTTAGCTTTTGAATTTATGATGAATCATTTACGCCTAATTGATGGATTTACTATTCAAAGTTTTGAAGAAAAAACTGGGTTAATTATTTCATCTATCGAAAAGGAACTTAAAACTGCGGCAGATAAAAAACTGATTAGTATCAATCAAGATATGATTAAGCCAACAGTTCTAGGTCAACGATTCTTAAATGACCTACTGGGCATTTTTTTAAAGTAGAATGAGGTTATGAAATTTGCAAAAATAAATCACGAACTGACTGTCTCTGATCAAATCACGATCGAAGACTTAAAAGAAATTCATGCGCAAGGTTACAAAACGATATTTTGTAATCGTCCTGACCAAGAGTCTGAAGACCAATTAGCTTTTTCACTCATCGAAAAAGAAGCTCAAAATCTAGGTATTAAAGCAATTCATCAGCCGGTGATAGGTGGACAAATTTCAGATGTTGATATTGCACAATTTGACGCTTATTTTAAGGCAGCTCCAAAACCTATTTTTGCTTATTGTCGAACAGGCACCCGTTGTTCAACACTCTGGGCTCTTTCTCATGCAAGCACATTACCTATTGATGATATTTTGAGCAAGACTCAAAATGCAGGCTATGACCTATCTTCATTAAGAGATCGTCTCAACGCGCTTAAATAAGCATGAGCGTATCTAAACAGTATCTTAGTATTCATGATCACAGCCGGGAATTAAGTGGTCTTAAATATATTTATTCTGTTATATCAAGACGTGCTGGTGGATTATCTATTGGTATAAATCTGAATGTAAATAATGCTTGTAATTGGCAATGTATTTATTGTGAGATTCCAAATCTTACGCGTGGCTCACCTCCGCCCATTGAGTTAGATGTGCTTGAAAATGAACTGCGTCTTTTTCTTCATGACATTATTCATGGGGATTATATGCAGAAAAATGTAGCAATTGAAGATCGTCATTTAAAAGACATTGCTTTTTCAGGCAATGGTGAACCAACAAGTGCTGCAGAATTTCCGCAAGTTATCTTAATTGTCAAAAAAATACTTCAAGAATTTGATTTGCTTCATAAAATTAAAATTAGATTGATTACTAATGGAAGTTTGATGCATGAAGCTTCTGTATTAAAAAGTATTAAAATGCTTGAAAAAATAAATGGTGAAGTTTGGTTTAAAGTTGACGCTGCGACTGAAGAAACTATTAAAACTATTAATCAAGTTAATCTTAAACCTAATCAAATATTAGAGCGACTTCTAAATACTGCAAATATTTGCCCAACTTTTGTTCAGACTTGTATTTTTATGATCAATGGGAAAAGTCCCGATGATAAAGATATTAATGCTTATGTAGAATTAATCAATAAAGCAAAAAAAATTATTAAAGGTGTGCATCTTTATGGTTTAGCAAGGCCTTCATTACAGCCTAGGGCTCGAGATTTAGGACGTATTAGTGAGCAAGTGCTTAAAAATATTGCTAAAAAATTAATTGACCTTAATATACCAACCACGGTCAGTTATTAATTCGATTGAGATCGCGTCGTAAAGTTATACGATCATTTACCATCACAAGATCATTTGTAGATTTTAGTATGGATAGCTACTTAAGTTTAATAGGATTTAAATAAGGAAAACATCATGATTGAATGGACCTTTATTATTAAAACAACCATTGCATTGATTGCAATTGTAGATCCCATTGGATGTCTGCCTCTTTTTCTAAGCCTGACGGGTCAATATAAAAAAATTAACAAAAAAAATGTCGTCAAGATGACAGCAATTACTGTCTTTATTATTCTTGTAACCTCCCTTTTCTTGGGCGATAAAATTTTAAATATGTTTGGTATCACCATGCCAAGCTTTCAAATTTGTGGCGGTATTCTTCTATTAATTATGGCGATCTCTATGATGCTAGGTAAACATCAAATTATTGAATCAGGGCAAAATGGAAAATCGGATAAAGAATTAATTGCTTTTGTACCCTTGAGTATCCCTCTTCTTGCAGGTCCTGGCGCCATGAGTAATATGATTATTGCAGCTCACCAAGCGCCTAATTTAATTAATCAAAGCTTTCTTGTCTTGCCTTGTATAGCTGTGTCGCTTTTAATCTGGCTCACATTAAGTTTTGCAGAAAATATTTCTAAGGTAATTGGTGCGATTGGCACAAAAATTATTACACGCGTCATGGGATTACTTTTAGGATCTATGGCAATTGAATTTATTACACGAGGCATATTGGATATTATTGCGTAATGTTTTATGAAGCAAATTCGAAAACTTAAATTACGCTCTCAAACACATTACGCTCTTTTCCGTGCTGACTTACCTTTTAAATCAAAAGTTGAAAAAGACAAAACAAAGTTTAAAAGGCAGCCTAAACATAAAGCTAAATTCGATTAACTATTTTTTCTTTTTCTCTTTTTTGCGACTGCATGACATCCAACAGATCATCTTGCCATCTTTGAAACTATATCGACCAATAATAAATAAAATAGTCGCTAAAAAAACTTGCTGAAATATGAAGATAGGCACATTGAAAGTTGTTATCCCATCATAAACGCAGTGGTATTGAAATGCTGCTGTAGGCACATATGAAAAAGACAAAGCAAAAATTAGTAAAGCTAATACATTGTAAGTACATTGTTTCATTTTTAAGTCCTTAATATTTAATTGCTTGATAATGTTTAAATTGCAGATCTAATATATAGTATTTTTAACAAAAATAAAATTTAATAAAACGCGTATGTCGAACAATCATCACTCAGAAACACACTTCACTTCTTCGGAAATAGTTAGGGATGTTGTCATTGGTATGTCAGATGGACTTACGGTTCCATTCGCTTTAGCTGCAGGCTTATCCGCGGCTATTGATTCATCAGCTATTATTGTGACAGCTGGATTAGCAGAGGTTGCTGCAGGTGCCATTGCGATGGGTCTTGGCGGATACCTTGCTGGCAGAACAGATATTGAACATTATGACTCTGAGTTAAAACGTGAAGTCTATGAAATTAAACATTTACGTGAGCGTGAAATTTCGGAAGTTGAGGAAATACTTTCAGAATATGGACTTAAAGGAAATACATTAAAAAGTGTTGTTAAATCTATTACTTCTAATCGTGAACGTTGGATTAAATTTATGATGAAATTTGAATTAAATTTAGAAAGGCCTGACCCCAAAAGAGCTTTGATTAGTGCCACGACCATTTCATTAGCCTACATTATTGGTGGCCTCATTCCTTTAATGCCTTATATATTTATATCTGATATTGGACCAGCCCTAAGAATGTCAGTGATTGCGACAAGTATTGCATTGATTCTCTTTGGTTGGATCAAAGGTCGTTTTACAGGTGTGAACCAGGGACGCTCAGCAATGCAAACACTTATCATTGGCGCTTTGGCATCCTCAGCTGCATTTGGTTTAGCTCATTTATTTTCTTAAATAAATTATTGTAAAAGTTATTTTTTTACTATAGCTGCAATACCGCCGCTATAGTATGGGCTAGAAAAAAGTACTTTTTTTGATCGCTCTTCGGTGATTGTAATGCATGCACCAATCATATCTACCTTTTTTGAGACTAACGCCGGAATCATTGATCCAAATTCCATATTCACAATTTCTAATTTTTTATTGAGTTTTTTAGCCACGAGTGATGCAATCTCTATATCAATACCTACGACTTTTTGAGATCCATCGACAAATGAAAAGGGTTCAGTAATTGCTGAAGTGCCAAACCTTAAAACACCATTACTTCCAGTTTCAATTAAAGGCATAGATTTAGGCGGCCCTTCTTTTGGTAACCATCGTGCCATCATCGAGTCATAGTTACCACTTCTTTTTAACTCATTAACAATCTCATCAATCGTATTTTTTAATACACTATCTTCAAGACGCACTGCAAATCCATAATTATCTTTAGTGATCATCTCAGGAAGCACTAATAAACCAGAATTTTTTGCTGCTATATTTCTTAAAATTGGCTCATCATAAGCTGCAGCATCAACCTTACCTTGTTTAACAGCAAAGACTGCATCAAGAACTGAATTAAAATATTGAAATTTTACATTTGGAAATATAGATAATACAAGCTTGTCTGCAACAGTCCCTGTAGGAATTCCAAATTCTTTATCATGTAATTGTTTGATATCAGTAATAATAACTTTTTCTTTGTCGCTACACCCTGACAAAATCATTGATGAAAATAAAGCGAATACAAAAAAAATTGAAAATTTAAATTGTTCGTTCAAAATTCTTTCTCTAAAAATACTATTTTATTTATCAATTTAATTATTAAATATCAGC
>DATCVG010000007.1:0-4859 GCA_036567085.1 Candidatus Methylopumilus sp. | reverse complement strand
TTGGCCGTTTTAAAGAGACAAATTCCACATACTTAGCATTTCCATTTGGCGACACTTTTTTAAGTAATGCATGTAATGGAATACCCACCCAAGGAATGACCATCGACCAACCTTCGACGCATCGAAGTCTATAAATACGCTCTTCTAAAGGCATCTCTTTTATAAGTTCATCCAAATCTAATTTGAGTGGTTTAGTCACAGAGCCTTCAATAGAGATTGACCAAGGGTCGATATTTAATTTTTCTGCATTCTCATAAGGATCAGATTTTGAAGTGCCAAATTCATAATAATTGTTATAGCTTGTGATGTCCTTAAGTGAGGATAGCTTTTCTTTTTCTCGCTCTTTGGCTTGAGCAAATGAAGGTAGTGTATTAAGTGCTGCAAAACTTTTATTTGCAAATGCAGAGAGCGTAGTTGAACCTAAAATTAAACCTAAATTTTTTATAAAATTTCGACGATCATGATAAATATGCTCAGGTGTAATTTCGGATGATAGTATTTTTTTTATCTTCATTTTAAAATAAAATAAATATAGTAATTGCTGATACTCTAGTTGAAAATAGTGAACTTGAATAGAAATAGATTATAGAATTTATCCAGCAATTATTTTATAAGGAGCTTAAATTTTGGAAGATAAAAGATGCTGCGGAAGAGGGGTTTGTATCATTAATGCTCAAGGGGTTTGTTGGTGTGGTCAAAAGTGGGATGGTGAAAAGATGATTTCTTCGAAGTCAGAGGACGGCAAAAAAAATGAATTAGAGAAAAAACGGCCATCAAAAAAATAATGATTTACATGCAGCACACTGTCTCATTATTGAAGCACGACCTTATTCAGCGTGAGTTGCAATAAAATTTAAATCCAGAGATTTTTTATTGAACTCACGAGATTAATTTAACTCTTTTAAAACATCATGATTAAAAAAATCACTCACCATAAAGCTGAAAGTTTTTCTGATTACTTTGCCTTAGCTTGTACTAAATTCCTTCGTTTCTTTGCAGATACTTTTTTTGCTGGGCGATACGGACATAGAGCTGTAGTTTTAGAAACGGTGGCAGGTGTCCCAGGAATGGTAGGCGGTACTTTACAACACCTAAAATCCTTGAGGCGTATGCAAAATGACGATGGTTGGATCAGGCTTTTACTTGATGAGGCTGAAAACGAACGTATGCATTTAATGACCTTTATTGAAATTGCCAAACCAAACGCTTTTGAAAGGTTCTTGATCATTCTGGCACAAGGTATTTTTTATAACTTATTCTTTTTGCTTTATTTGATTTCATCAAGGACAGCTCATCGCTTAGTTGGTTATTTTGAAGAGGAAGCGGTGTATAGCTATACAGAATATTTGCATGGCATCCAGATAGGTAAATATGAAAATATTCCAGCACCTCAAATAGCTATTGACTACTGGCATTTAAAACAGAACGCACGATTAAGTGATGTTATTTTGGCTGTGCGAAAAGATGAAATGAATCATAGGGATGTAAATCATTATTTTTCTAATCAACTTAAATAATCTTGGAACTAATAAATTTACATCGTATCTTAAATGGGTTAACCAAAAGTTAATATCTATTAAAACCCAAAAGGTGTAAATATGAATGATAAAAAAGATATAAGTCAAAAAGTTAAAGATGCAGCCTCAGAAGCAACTATTAAAGCTTTAACCCCTTCGGAACAATTTCCTTGTAAACCTGACGATAAAGCATGTACAAAAAGATGGCTTGAAGCACAGTCTGATTGTGCTTGATGAATATGGCTAAGGAAACTGTATATTTGGCGGGTGGTTGCTATTGGGGTTTAGAAAATCTTTTAAGTGAAATACCGGGTGTTGTGGACACAACTGTAGGGTTCTCCGGCGGGCATGTTAAGAATGTATGTTATCGAGAAGTCACAACCGGAACAACAGGGCATGCCGAGACTGTAAAAGTCGTTTTTGATACTGATATTTTAAGTTTCAAGGACTTACTTTTATTCTTTTTTAAGATGCATGATCCCACAACGCTTAATCAACAAGGGAATGATTTGGGCACCCAGTACCGATCAGCTATTTTTGCAACTAATAATGAGCAAATCATATTGGCTGAAGATTTAATTAAAAAGATTGATGCCTCAGGTGTGCTTTCACGAAAGATTACGACAGAGGTAAATACATTCAGCTCATTTTTCCCTGCTGAAGAAAATCACCAAAAATACTTAAAGAAATACCCTGATGGTTATTCATGCCATTTTTTGCGAGATATATATTGGGCACTTTAAGATATTAGGACTAAGAATCAATAAGTTAGAGTTTTTTTGTTTATTCCCATATTTATTTTATGGGTAATGATAATCATGAATAAAAATCAATAGATAAAAAAATAGATAACAACTCTATGTTTCGAGTGTAAACTTTCTTTCAAGATAATTTTATTATCTAAACTTTGCTTGTTAAAGTTTTTTTCAATCAACAGGAGGTTCTTATGTTTCAAGGTTTTTTTAAATCCCTAAGAAATAAGTGCTTATTAGGATTGTCTTTATTAGGCTTATCAACATCAGTTTTTGCTACATCAGGTCAAGTGCTTCAATCAAGCGATTTTGTTGGTATTACCTTTTGGTTAATCTCAATGGCATTAGTTGCTTCAACTGCTTTCTTCTTCCTCGAAAGAGATCGTGTAGCAGGTAAGTGGAAAACTTCTCTCACTGTGTCCGGACTCGTGACATTAGTAGCGGCTGTTCACTATTTCTATATGCGTGACGTGTGGGTCGCAACTGGATCAACACCAACAGTTTATAGATATATTGATTGGCTCATTACAGTACCACTATTAATGATTGAGTTTTATTTGATTCTATCCGCAATTACCAAAGTATCAACAGGTGTTTTTTGGAGACTTGTAATTGGTACATTAGTAATGCTCATCGGCGGATATGTTGGCGAAGCTGGCTATGCTGACGTAATGACATCATTTATTGTTGGTATGCTTGGATGGTTCTATATCCTTTATGAGATCTTTGCTGGCGAAGCAAGCAAAATTAGTGCAAATAAGGCTCCTGCAACTGTGCAAAAAGCTTTTAACACTATGAGATTAATTGTAACTTTTGGATGGGCAATTTATCCATTAGGCTACTATTTCGGATATTTAACTGGCGCTGATCCTGCAAGCAGCATGGCATCATTAAACATTATTTATAACTTAGCCGATGTTTTAAATAAAATTGCATTCGGTGTAATTATTTGGTCTGTAGCTGTTTCAGAATCTAAGTAAGTATGTAATCTTTTAAAAAAACTGTGTGGCTTAGGCTGCACAGTTTTTTTATTTTTAGCCTTTAAATTTAAACATCAAAAGTCCAAGAAATAAAATCGATATACCCACACCATGAATAATGTTGAGTTTAATTTAGTTTATAATGCAATTTCATTTGCAATTGCTGCTTTTGGAGCCTCATCTATTTTTTTTCTATTGCAAAGATCGCAAGTATCTCCTGCATATAAAACTGCTTTAACACTCTCAAGTCTTGTTTGTTTAATCACAACGTATCACTACCTAAGGATCTTCGAAAGCTTTAATAATGCATACTTATTGAAAGACGGTTTAGTGATAGAAAGTGGTATGCAATTTAATAATGCATATCGATATGTAGACTGGTTACTAACAGTCCCTCTTTTGCTTTTAGAATTTGTTTTAATTTTAAGATTGCCTCATAACGAGACGTACAAAAAAGGATTTGCTTTGGTTGTAGCATCAGCCCTAATGGTTTTATTAGGCTATCCTGGCGAAACTCTTACTATTGGATTTGCTAAGATTATTTGGTGGATTTTAGGCATGATTCCATTTTCATACATACTCTACGAAATGCTTTATGGTTTAAGCATGTCAATCAAAGCCCAACCTACAATTGTTCAGCCGTTATTTAAGAAAACGAGATTACTTATTATTTTGACGTGGTCATTTTACCCCTTAGTTTATATTCTTCCCTTGCTGGGTTTTTCTGCATTTGTAAGTATCCAGGTGGGATATACCTTCGTAGATATTATTGCAAAATCTGTTTTTGGTATTTTCATATATATTATCGCGCAAAGAAAATCTGAAATTGGTGCCTAGTTAAGCTTCTTATCTAAATAAGCTAAATTTCTATATGCTTTCTTTTATATAAATTAATGATGTACTCAGACGAAAGCGACTCCATAAGTGTTGTAAAAAAACATCTAGCGATGTCTTTTGATGTTGATGAAAAAAACTTATCTCAGTGGTTAAATTGGCATGGCAGATCAGAAGGTAAATTAATTAGATCACATTTAGCTTTATCATCAGGTGAAGCGTTAGGAATCTCTAAATACACGGCAATTATTTGGGCTGTTGTTTGTGAGTTAATTCATAGTGCATCTCTACTTCACGATGATATTTGCGATAGTGATGAAATAAGAAGAGGCAAGGTAAGTGTTTGGAAGAATTTTGGAATTCCAGCTGCAATATGCACAGGCGATTATTTAATTGCCGAGTCATTTCGAAAAATCACTGAAATTGAGCAGGGTTGGCATCAGAATATTTTACTAAGCTTGCTTTCAGGAACTGTAAAGGAAATCGTATTTGGTCAATCGGGAGACGTCAATACGAATTTTTTAAGTTTAAGTTGGGAAGAATATATAAAACTTGCAACAGCTAAAACATCACCACTTATTTGTTTACCTATTATGGGTATGTTCAAATGTGCAGAGCTAGAAGAGCCTTATTATATGCACTTAAGAAAATTAACAGACGAAATAGGACTTGCCTACCAAATAGTGAATGACTTAGAAAATATTTTAATCAACCAACATAACGAAATTCCAACAGATATTAAATTTGAAAGAGTGAATGCACTTATTGTTTTACTT
>DATCVG010000006.1:0-3331 GCA_036567085.1 Candidatus Methylopumilus sp. | reverse complement strand
ACCAAAAGGCTTCATTTCAATACGAAGACTTTCTAAATAATTAATAAGCGCAGCTTTTGAGGTGCTATAAGCTCCAGATCCAGGTAAGCCTCTAATACCAGCTACACTTGCAATCCCTACTAATTGACCTGTTTTTTGTTTTTTAAAAGCTTCAATAAACGGTAGAAAAGTGTGAATCACCCCAAATAAATTAATTTCGATAACACGTTTAAATATATGAAGGTCTTCTTTTTCACCTGCAAGTGTTCCGGTACTCACGCCTGCATTAGCAATCACAATATCGGGAGTCCCATATTTTTTTATGAAATGGTTAGCAGCTTTTTGAAGATCTTTTTGATCTGTGACATCTATTCCATAAATCTCGCAGGGCGTTTTAATTTTTGATTTTATTTTTTGAAGCAGTTCTAGGCGTCGACCCACTAAGCCTAGGGTAGCGCCTTGATTTGCATACTGACGGGCTAATGAATCTCCGATGCCACTTGTGGCACCGGTGATAAAGACTTTTAAAGCTTTATTTTTTATTGCGATCTTTTCTGACATTGTTGATGATAAAGTCAGCAATTTGAAGTGCTTCATTATTGCCACCCGCCATCGTGCTTGAAGTAATGTACTTACCATCAATCATCAGTGTAGGCACACCCGTTGCACCTGATGCTCTAAAAACCTGCGCAGCTTTGTTTAGAGAAGCATTCATAGAAAATGAATTAAAAGCGTCCTCTACTTTTTTACGATCAAGGCCTGCTTTTAATGTCACCCATTGCAGAATCGCTTTTTCGTCAGCCGGATTAAGGGTACGTTCTTTATGAACCGCATCAAATATAGCTGTATGTAATTTCTCAGCTATACCTAGAGTTTCCATTGCATAAAATGCTCTGGCCATCGGCGCCCAATCTGGACGAGGAATAGCTGGCATACGTTTAAAGTAAACATCCTTAGGTAATTTTTTTACCCAATCACTCAGCATAGGATCCATTTGGTAGCAGTGAATACAGCCATACCAAAAGAGCTCTATGACCTCAATTTTATCTTTGTTATCTGTGGGGACAGTTTGTACTGTTTTATCAAAATTAACACCAGCTTCAGGTGCTGCCGCAAAAGAAATGGATGTAAAAAGCATTAAAAAAATGAATAAGATTTTTTTCATTGAAGATATCCTTAATTATTCGAGTTTGTATTATTAAGTGTTGCTTTGACTAAGATCGGTTTAAAGCCATTTTTAATAAGATCATTTTTTATTTTCATAATTTGTGCGTCATCAGTGATAGGACCCACCCTTACTTTATGCACTATCTCATTATTTTGAGACGGTGCTGTCAGTACGACCGCTTCAAATCCTAAAAGTGCCAATTTTGCTTTGGTATTATCCGCATCTTTATCTGTGGTAAATGAGCCTACTTGATAAAAGTACACTTCTTTTTGTGGAATATTTGCTGGATTTTTTAAAGTCTGCATTGTTTCACGATCTGAGATATCTTTATCACCATTAGGCAATATATTATAGAAATCAAATTTAGTCGGCTGGTCTTGAATAGCTTCATTCGTCGTTTCACCCTCAGGCTTTGCTCCTTGGATCTCTATACAAGCACCATTCGTGTCCTTAGTTACAAAAGGACTTTTACCATTAGTTATAAAAACAGTAATAGCAATCGATAAGCCAATGCCCATTAGAATGCCCATAAAAAGGCCATTCACGAAAGAACTACCCGATTTACCCTTTTCCATATTCACCTTGTTAAGCTACATTTTTTCCGGAGCGTTGACGCCAAGAAGATCTAGACCATTTTTTAATACCACCTGTGTTGCACGAATTAAACTTAAGCGCGCTAATTTTTCATCTTCATTTTCAACTAAAAACTTAGTGTCATTATAATAGCTATGAAGATCTGCCGCACAGTCTTTTAAATAGTTTGCAATGGTATGAGGAGCTAATTCAATACTTGCATGTAAAACTATTTCCGGAAATTCGCTTAAGCGTTTTATGAGCATTAATTCCTGAGAAGATTTAAGATTATCTACATTCACTTTAATTAGTTGATCGATATCTCCGCCCCATTGTTTTAGAACTCCGGCAATACGCGCATGCGCATATTGAATGTAATACACAGGGTTATCCGAATTTTGAGTTTTGGCTAAGTCAATATCAAAAACAAGTTGTGAGTCAGGTTTCCGAGCTACCAAGAAATAGCGCGTGGCATCACAACCCACCTCATCAATCAAATCTCGAAGTGTTACATAACTACCAGCCCGTTTCGAAAGCTTCACTTCTTCGCCACCCTTCATCACAGTAATCATTTGATGAAGCACATATTCAGGATAGGTTTCAGGAATGCCCACTTTTAATGATTGAAGTCCGGCTCTGACCCTAGTAATGGTGCTGTGATGGTCCGAGCCTTGTTCGTTAATGACACGTTTAAAGCCCCGCTCCCATTTATCAAGGTGATAGGCTACGTCAGGAATGAAATAGGTATAACTACCATCTGATTTTTTCATGACACGATTTTTGTCATCACCAAACGCTGTGGTTTTTAACCAGAGCGCATTGTCTTCTTCATAAGTAAAACCATTTTTAATCAGAGACGCTACAACCTTTTCAATCTGGCCATTTTGGTAGAAAGAAGATTCAAGCGTGAAGACATCAAATTTAATTTGGAATGCATTTAAATCCTGATCTTGTTCATGTCTTAAATACGCAACGCTGAATTGTCGAATGGACTCTAAGTCGTCGATGTTCCCAGATGCTTTAATTATTTTACCTTCGCACTCAATACTCTCTTTATTTAAAAAAGCACTCGCAATCTCGACAATGTATGACCCGCGATAGCCATCTTCAGGAAATGCAGGATCAGATGGATTTATATTGTGGCATCTCGCATGGACAGATTTTGTCAGGTTATCAATTTGTGCACCGGCATCGTTGTAATAAAATTCGCGTGTCACATCCCATCCATTAAATTTTAGAAGTCTCGCTAAGGAATCCCCAATAGCAGCACCTCGACCATGACCGACATGAAGCGGTCCTGTGGGATTCGCAGATACAAACTCAATTTGGATTTTTTGAGGCTCACCTTTTTCATCATGACCGGAAGTATTTTGTCCGTATACCTCAGGATTTTTTAAAATCTCATGGATAATAAAGGTACGTGCTCTTTCATTGAAATAGAAATTAATAAAACCTGCACCTGCAATTTCTACTTTTTCAATAAAAGGCGAAGAAGGCAACTTATCAATGATGAGAGTCGCTAATTCCCGTGGATTTTTTTTCAAAGGTTTAGCGAGCATCATGGCTAAATTGGTTGAAAAATCACCATGCTCGATCGATTTAGGACGATCT
>DATCVG010000005.1:0-1836 GCA_036567085.1 Candidatus Methylopumilus sp. | reverse complement strand
TTTTTACCTAATGCATCTTCAATCGTTTCGATGAATTGCATCAATGGCACAGGATGACTATTTCCTATATTAAAGATGCGATAAGGTGCATGACTTGTTGCAGGGTCTGGATGTTGTCCATCAAAATTTCTATTAGGCGTGGCCGTTTTAAATAGCGTTTCATTTACAGACGCTACGATATCGTCAATGTAAGTAAAGTCACGCATCATATCGCCATGATTGAATACTTGTATAGGTTCATCAGCCAAGATAGCTTTCGTAAATAGCATGGGTGACATATCAGGCCTGCCCCACGGGCCATAGACTGTAAAAAACCGTAAACCTGTTGTAGGAATTTGATAAAGATGACTATAAGTGTGTGCCATCAATTCATTAGCTTTTTTAGTCGCTGCATAAAGACTTACAGGATGATCAACATTATCATGTTCACTAAAAGGAACTTTTGTATTGCCACCATATACGCTTGAGCTGCTTGCAAAAACAAGATGCTCAGTTTTAATTGCTCGACAGCCTTCTAAGATATTAATAAAGCCCTGAATATTGGAATCAATATAGACGTAAGGATTCTGAATGGAATAACGCACACCTGCTTGAGCTGCTAAATGAAGAACACGTTGAGGCGATTCTTTTTTAAAAAGATCTGCTACATCTTTTTGATCTTTGATGTCGAGTTTTAAAAATCGAAAATTTTTATAGCCTTCTAGTAATTTAAGCCGATCTTCTTTTAAGGTGATATCGTAATAGTCATTGAGATTATCAATACCAATAATCTCATGGCCGTCATCAAGGAGTTTTTTGGCGCTATGCATGCCAATAAAACCAGCTACACCTGTCACCAAGATTTTCATTTAACGTCCAATAGGAAAGTACTCAAATCCAAGCGCGCGAATCACTTTAGGATCATAAAGATTTCGACCATCAAAAATGAAAGGTGCTCTAAGCGAGGATTTAATCAAAGAAAAATCAGGGCTTCTGAATTCTGTCCACTCAGTGACGATAATAAGTGCATCTGCATTTTTGAGCGCATCGTCTTGTGTGTCGACGAAAGATAAATGTTTTTCATCTTTAAAAATACGTTTAGCCTCATCCATAGCAACTGGATCATAAGCGGTGATTGTGGCACCCGCATTAATCAATTCACTAATAAGAACGCGACTCGAAGCTTCTCTCATATCATCGGTATTGGGTTTGAAAGCTAAACCCCATAATGCAAAATGCTTACCTTTTAAATTGTCACCAAATTGTTTTTTAATTTTTTTAGATAAGACATATTTTTGAAGATCATTTACCTCTTCAACCGCTTTCAATAATTTCAAATCAAAACCTGCGACATCTTGAGCTGTTTTAATTAAAGCTTTTACATCTTTTGGAAAACAGGAGCCGCCATAACCACAGCCTGGATATAAAAAGTGATAACCAATACGCGGATCAGAACCAATACCTTGTCTCACCATTTCAATATCAGCGCCTACCATTTCAGCTAAATTTGCTAATTCGTTCATAAAGCTAATACGCGTAGCTAACATAGAATTAGCTGCATATTTAATGAGTTCAGCACTTCTTAAATTAGTGACCACAAGTCTCTCGTGATTTCTTTGGAAAGGTGCATACACTTGTTTCATGACTTCAATCGCTCTTGGATCTTCAGTACCAATCACAATACGATCAGGACGCATGAAATCTTCTACCGCAGCTCCCTCCTTTAAAAATTCAGGATTTGAGACGACACTGTAATGAATGTCGATATTTCTTTTCTTTAATTCTTCAGCGACAGCAGCTTTAACTTTGTCACCTGTGCCAATCGGCACAGTCGATTTGTCTACAATCACTTTTTCC
>DATCVG010000004.1:0-18201 GCA_036567085.1 Candidatus Methylopumilus sp. | reverse complement strand
CGTTGCCATAGTTCGTCCATGGAAAGCTTTTTCCATAACAATAATTTCTGGGGTATCAATGCCTTTTTGATGTCCAAAAAGCCTTGCTAATTTAATTGCTGCTTCATTCGCTTCACATCCTGAATTGCAGAAAAAAACATTATCCATATGAGAAATGGCCACTAGTTTTTCTGCCAGCCTTTCTTGTTCGGCAATGTGGTATACATTCGACACATGGATAAGTTTTGATATTTGCTCAGTAATAGCTTTGATTAACTTAGGATGTTTATGCCCTAGTCCGTTGACCGCTACACCTGATAGAGCATCTAAATATTTTTTACCATCTTTAGCCCACAGCCAAACACCTTCACCTTTTTCAAAGGTGACGGGTTGTCTTGCATAGGTGTCCATCATTTTTGACATACAATTTTCCGTACTTATAAACACAAACGGAGGCTTAAGCCTCCGTTTATTTCAGCTTAAATTAAATTAAAGACCGATTAATGCGCGGTGAGTCAACCCATTTGCCATAAAGAAAAGCATTGGAAGAGAGAGCATTAAGTTAGTTCTTGATGCTAAGAAAGCTACTCTGCGTGCTTTAGCTTTTTCATCATCTGAAGCTTGAACCATACCTAAAATCTTCTGTTGATTTGGCCAAATTAATACCCAAACATTAAATAGCATAATCGTACCTAACCAAGAACCAATACCAATACCCTCGTATCCTGTTTGCAAGGTAAATGCACTAATAAAATTTTCTTGTAAGATTGCAGCACCTGCTAACCAAGTTGCTACAGCAGCCCATCTAAACCATAGTAAAGCGCGCGGTGCAACATGCTTTGTAATACCACCTGCTGAGCCATCTGCAGCTGCATCTTTTAAAGCAGGAATCTGCACTAAGTTAAAGTAATAAAGTAAACCAATCCATGTAATTCCAGCCACAATATGCAGCCATCTCGCAAATCCAGGTATAAATTCCATTATTAAACTCCTACAAAATAAAGTTTTTAAGAAAAACGTAAAGCACTAGCGTTAGAACCAAGCCTGAAATGATTGTTCCTAAGATTGAATCAAGTGGATTTTTCATCTAAAAACTCCTCTAAAATATACATAAATATTCAAACACTGAGAGTAGCTCAAATAGCTGATTTAAGCAAGATAGCGGGCTTAAAAGGTAAATTAAGTTTGCAAAAAAACCTATTTAAGGCAAAATTGCCCTAGATTTTAAAAAACATTTCCCAATAGTTAATAATCACGTATGTTGACACTCAAATCGGTTGATTCCCAAGCTAAGATTTTTAGTCAGCTACCTGTTCATAGCTATATCGATCCTCATATTTTCGAAATAGAAAAAAAGACAATTTTCGATAAATATCCAAAATATTTAGGGCATCGATTAATGACACCTCAACAGGGTAATTACCAAGTTTTAGATGCACTTAATCAATCAGCGATTCTTATAAACAACCACGGGAAAATCAATGTATTAAGTAATATTTGTCGCCATAGACAAGCGCTTATGCTTGAAAATAAAGGGTCGATATCTCATATCGTTTGCCCTCTTCACCGTTGGACATATGGCCTTAATGGAGAATTAAAAGGCGCACCCTATTTTAAAAAAACCCCCTGTCTCAATTTAGAATCATTTCCAGTGGAAGAAATCCATGGTCTCATTTTCAAACAAACACATAAACAAACTTCATTGAATATTAAAGATGCGATGGAATTTAAACAATTAAATCAATTATTAAATTTCGAATCTTACAAATTACATAGCATCAAAATTGACCATTATAATTTTAATTGGAAGACATTTATTGAAGTCTATCTTGAAGATTATCACGTCTGGGCTTTTCATCCAGGCCTAAACAATATAGTGAACTGTGACGATTTAACTTGGGAATTTAAATCATTTTCATCTATTCAAAAAGTACCTTTCAGGGAGAAAGATCATTCAGCAAGCTCTCCCATTTATGATCTTTGGAAATCAAAGATTAATGAGCAAAGTGGCGATTCAAAACCTGCATTTGGTGCAATTTGGCTCACTATATATCCTTTTTTTATGATCGAATGGTATCCCAATGTAATTGTCGTTTCTCATCTCATTCCCGATGAAGCAGACCGTTGCAGAAATATTATTGAATTTTATTACCCTGAAGAAACGATTCTTTTTGATCAAGATTATATTGCTGTACAACAAGCGGCGTATAACGAGACAGCGCTAGAAGATAAAGTCATTTGTGAAAAGATGCACGAAGGAAGACGCCTGCTCTTTAAAAACAAACAAGAAGATATGGGTCCATATCACGAACCGTTAGAAGATGGATTAAAGCATTTTCATCAGTGGTATCAAACAGAAATGTCTAACTATCTATGACAAACCAAAAAAAAGGTATGCTATGGATGATCATAGCGACCTTCTTTTTTTCGCTCATGGGGTCATTTGTAAAGATTGGTGCTACCCATTTTTCAAGCGTTGAGCTTGTATTCTATCGATCATTAATAAGCCTATTATTTCTTTTAATTTACATCGTTATCAGTCAAAAAGGATTAAAAACACCTCATCTAAGAAAACAAATTGATCGCGGGATTATAGGGTTTTTATCTTTGGCTTTTTTCTTTTATGCCATTGCACATCTTAATTTAGGCTCTGCAATGACGCTCAACTATACTTCACCTATATTTCTTGGCTTTTTCTTGCCTTTTATCTCGCACCAAAAAATAAAAAAATCTATTTTGATGTGTACCATTATTGGTTTTATTGGTGCTTTGTTAATTCTTGATCCACACGGAGAATGGCAAAGTTGGTTTGCGGGTTTAGTAGGGTTGATATCAGGTATTGGTGCAGCATTAGCTTACATTCATGTCATACAGCTTAGTAGGCTAAATGAACCCGATTGGCGAACTGTCTTTTATTTCACACTCGTATCTACAGTTGGTTCGGGATTATGGATAAGCTTTAACGATTGTCAAAAGTTGGTATGGGATGATATATGGATATTAATTTCGCTTGGCTTATCAGCCACCATTGCTCAAATTGCAATGACACGAGCATACAGGCTTGGAAATACACTTGTGATTGGTGCATTGTCTTATCTGACAATTGTTTTTTCTGGTGTTATCAGCCTTCTTTATTTTAACGAAACAATGAGAATAGAAGACTTGATAGGGGCAACCTTCATTATTGTAAGCGGTGCCATTGCTTCGAACATTAGCTTAAAATCAAGGATCAATTAAGCCACAGCGAATAGCAATCAAAGCGATCTCTGCTGAATTATTTGCATTCAATTTTTGCTTAATGTTATATAAATGAGTGCCCACAGTTCTAGGACTCAAACATAAAGTATCTGCAATTTCGTTTGTACTTTTACCTTTGGCTAATGCCATAAATACTTCAAACTCTCGATCGGAGAGAATCTCAACAGGATTCGTTTCACCCGATAATTGTGTAATAGCCATTTGTTGAGCAATATTAGGCTCTAAATAACGCTTTCCTTGGTGAATGGATTTAATTGCCTTGATCAATTCTTCCGCTGCACTTCTTTTTGTTAAATAGCCCATTGCGCCCGCATTTAAGACTCGCTTAGGATGCACTGAATCTTCATGAGCAGATAAAACAAGAATTTTAGTATTTTTATCTTTTGCCATAATGCGATCGATGGCCTCAAGCCCTCCTATACCTGGCATCGTAATATCCATGACAATAATGTCAGGTTTTAATTCTTGAAATAGTTTAACGGCAACTTCACCGCTTTCAGCCTCTCCAATAACTTTAATATCTGCTTCAGCTTCGATCAGCATTTTAAAACCCATACGAACTACAGCATGATCGTCGACAAGTAATATCTTAATTTGACTCAATCTATCATCCTTTTTATGTGGGCACAGAAATTAGAATCTGTGTGCCTTGATTCTTTTTAGAAATTAATTCAAACGAACCATTCAAAGATTGAATGCGCTCTTGCATACCCAAAATACCAAAATTTTTTGTTTGATCTACTTTTTTAAGATCCATACCTTGACCATCATCTCTAAAATTTAATTCCAAAAAACCCTTTTTATTTAAAATCAAATTAATTTCAATTATTCTAGCTTTTGAATGCTTTAATACATTATTCATTGCTTCTTGAATAATTCGATAAATATTTATATTTAAAGTTTCATTTAAGCCATTAAGATCGCCCTTGATTGACAAATGAATTTTTAAATCTTGATATTGTTTTTGCCAGGTATTTACTGTGTCTTTAAGAGTTTCAGCCAAGCCCAAGTTATCAAGCGAGCTTGGTCTTAACTTTTTAATAATACTATGCATGCCATCGTATATTTGATTAGCTGCGGAGATCACGGAATCGGCATTTTTCTCTATTTCGGGTGATATTTTTTTAGCTTTATTTGATATGTTAGATGCAAATATTTTAATAGCAGATACATACTGCCCTAACTCATCATGGAGCTCTCTTGCTAAACTTCTTCTTTCATCTTCAATATGACTTTGAATTAATTGAGTAAATTTTCTATTTTCTTCAAGTTTTAATTTTGATTCCTCTGCAATTTTCTTTTCACTTATATCTCTCATGCTACAGATATCACCAATAATTTCATTAGTGATGGGATCAATCAGAGGTGAAAATGATATAGCAACATTAATCACTTCACCATTTTTCTTAATTCTCTGCGACTCTATATTATGAATATTTTTTCCTTTATGAATTAATTGAAAGTTTTTTCTTAATTCATGCTCATGGGCTTTAGATGTGAGTATATAGGCTGATTTTCCTAATATTTCTTTTGAGGAATATCCAAATATTTTTTCAGCAGAAGCATTCCAAAAAGATATTTTAGATTGAAGATCATGAATAAGAATTGCATCTGCAGTTTGTTGAGCAATTAATGCTAGCCTTTGGTTTTCGCGAATTTTAGACTGAAGGGAATCGCCCATGCGATTAAAGTTTGTAGCTATTGTTGCAAATTCAGGTAAATTAAAATTTGGAAGTCTTACATCAAAATCACCTTCCCCCATTTTATTAATAGCATTTACCATAGGCGCAAGAGGTCTGAGCCAAAATCCAAGCATCCAATATACTAAAATATTTAACAAAATAAAAAACGTAAAGGTGATCCAAAAAAAGTAACGCATTTTAGACCAAGATTCTTTTATGGCACCAATGGGATTTGTTTTTATAATCAACTTTCCAAATCTTATTGTTCTTGTATCAATGTGTTCTTTAGGTGCTAGGGAATTTGAAAACCATTTGGGCGGTGGCAAATCATCTGTACGATATTTAGAAGGTGGTGATTGGTAAAGAAGTTCGCCTTGTAGTGAATATAAATAAATATCGCTACTTCTTACATGACCTAATTCTTCCAAAAATTTCTTTAAGACCTCGTGGGTATAGCCCCATTCTGGATTTTGGGCAGAGCTTATGATGACTGTATCTAATAACTGCAGTGTCACTCTATTAGCCGACTCTACCCCTTCTTGAATGGACTCTTTAGATCCTTTCATAATGGTATAACCCATTGAAATAAAAAAGACCAACAAAAGTACCGTAATCAAAAGATTTAATCTAAGTCTTAAATTCATGATGTCTCGGTATTTATCATTATATGTAAAGACTTTTACCACACATAAAGCATTGATCACAAGCGTTAAATAATGAAAATTCTTAAAGCACATTTTTTGCTTTACATAAAATAAATTACTACTAATAATAGATTTACTTTTCTAAATTGGATTTTAGTTAAAACGTATGGGTATCGAGTCAGTCTTAAGTGAACACAGAACATTTCATCCGAATCAATCGTTTGTGAGTAGAGCCAATGTTTCCGGTATGGTGGCTTATGAAAAATTATGCGCTGCTGCAAACAAAAATTATGAGGATTTTTGGGCTAATTTAGCTCGTGAGTTGATTGTCTGGAAAAAACCTTTCACTAAAACACTCAATGATTTGAATGCCCCTTTTTACAAATGGTTTGAAGATGGGGAATTAAATGTTTCATATAACTGTCTTGATAAGCACTTAAGTAGTCAACCAAATAAAATTGCAATTATTTTTGAAGCTGATAATGGTGATGTTACTAATGTCACTTATAGAGAGTTATATGAAAAAGTATGTCAATTTGCAAATGGCCTTAAAACATTCAATCTAAATCTGGGTGATAGGGTTGTTATTTACCTACCCATGGGTATTGAAGCAGTTGTAGCTATGCTTGCTTGTGCCAGAATTGGATTAACACACTCTGTTGTATTTGGAGGTTTTTCAGCAAAAAGCATTCAAGAGCGCATCAAAGATGCGCAAGCTAAACTTGTTATCACAGCTGATGTGCAATTTCGGGGTGGAAAAATACTTCCTCTCAAAGCTGCAGTAGATGAAGCATTTATTTTGGGCGGTTGTGAGTCAGTTATTGGTAATGTGATACTTAAAAAATCAAATGATGCGATCGAATTAAAAAATAAAGAAGTGTGGTGGCACGACCTCATTAAGAATCAATCTAAAGATTGTGATCCGATATATGTGAATGCTGAACATCCTCTTTTTTTACTGTATACCTCGGGTTCGACTGGCACACCCAAGGGTGTTCAACATTCTTCTGCAGGGTATCTCCTTCATGCCATGAATACAATGCGATGGACTTTTGACATAAAAGGAGATGATGTTTACTGGTGCACAGCTGATGTAGGATGGATAACAGGACATACTTATGTTGCTTATGGGCCTCTTGCTATGGGGGCTACTCAACTTATTTACGAAGGAATTCCCACTTTTCCTCATGCAGGCCGGTTCTGGCAGATGATAGAAAAACATCATGTCAGTATTTTTTATACTGCGCCCACTGCGATTAGATCTCTTATTAAAACTTCAGAATCAAATAAAGAATCTAATCCTGATACTTATGATTTATCTAGCCTTCGTCTTCTAGGTTCTGTAGGCGAGCCTATAAATCCCGAAGCATGGATGTGGTATTACGAAAAAATTGGGCATCATCAATGTCCAATTGTAGATACATTTTGGCAAACAGAAACAGGGGGTCATGTCATAACACCATTGCCTGGTGCCACACCATTAGTGCCTGGCTCTTGTACCCTTCCTTTCCCAGGGATTGATGCGGCAATTGTTGATGAGGCAGGACAAGAAGTACCATGGGGCACAGGTGGGCTATTGGTAATTAAAAAACCTTGGCCTTCAATGATTCGAACCATCTGGGGAGATCCTGAGCGATACAAAAAAAGCTACTACCCAGAAGAGCTTGGCGGAAAAGTATATTTAGCAGGTGATGGCGCAATTAGAGATAAAAAGACTGGCTACTTCACTATCATGGGTCGCATAGACGATGTATTAAGTGTCTCAGGTCACAGACTTGGTACAATGGAAATTGAATCTTCATTGGTATCAAACCCGCTTGTGGCTGAAGCCGCGGTCGTAGGAAAACCTCATGAAATTAAAGGCGAGTCTATCGTGGCTTATGTAGTGCTTAAAGGCAAAAGACCAGAAGGGGATGAAGCCAAAGCAATAGTAAATCAACTCAGGGATTGGGTTGGTAAAGAAATAGGTCCGATTGCCAAACCTGAAGATATTCGATTTGGTGACAACTTGCCCAAGACGCGTTCAGGCAAAATTATGCGTAGACTTTTGCGCTCTCTTGCAAAAGGTGAGGAAATTACATCCGACATATCAACTCTTGATAACCCATCTATTCTTGAGCAACTAAAACAAACAATTCAATAATTTAAAGTAAAATAGCTTAAGCGGTTTAAGTTTAAGAAAGACCCATGAAGCAAAAATTACTACTTTATTTTAAAAAAATTGGTTTTGTACTTGCCATTACCTATACACTTTTTGTTGCTATCTCAAGTCTTGCATTTCAGTTTTACATCAAGCCCAATTTAAATAACTACAAATCAAAAATTGAAGCCCTTGTATCTCAATCAACTGGGCAAACGATTAAAATAAATTCGCTTGAAGGTCGATGGGATTTTATTAATCCAGAAATTGCTTTACAAGAAGTTTTATTTTATGACAGTCAAAATAAAATTACCCTTACACTTAAAGAAATTAGTATTGACTTCTCGTGGTTAAGTCCATTTTATTTAAAACCAACACTTTCAGAAATCAGATTGCAAGCTCCCAAGCTTCTTATTAAGAGAGACGTTAATAACAAAATTTTCATTGGTGGCATACTTATCGATGGACCTGCTAATAATAAATTAACGAATTGGCTCCTCAATCAAAAAAAGGTGGTAATCAAGCAAGGTGAAATTGATTGGTATGACGAATACCGACAAGCGCCTGCACTCACATTAAAAGATTTAAATTTTAGATATAAAACACCTTTTATTATCGAACTCATTGGCAAACATGAATTTGCTCTTCATTTTAGAATCAGCAATAGCGACAATCAATTTATTTACATTAACGGAAATATTTATGCAAAAAAAATTGAAGATATAAATTCATGGGACTCCGAAGTTAAAATTAAAGCCGGCAATATCAATCTTGCGGCCTATATGCCCTGGATTAATTACCCTATTAAAATCAATGCAGGTACTGGCGATATAAATCTAACTGCGAGCATCACTAATGCCACGATTACAAAAATTAAATCATCAATTAAGCTCACAAGTTTTAAAACTGAATTGAATCAAGCATACAAAAACGAGCTAAATTTAAAGAATTTTTCTGGCGATATTATATGGCTTTCTAATGAAAAAGATTATCAACTTGCATTTAAAAATATTTACTTACTGACTAATAATGGCATTAATATCGAAGAAGCTGATAGCTCTATTACTATTTCATCTAAAACAAATAAACCTACCGCATTCTCTCTGAAGTTAAATACAATTCAACTTGAGGCAGCGCATGAAATATTACAAACTATTCCATACTTTGATGATGTGAAAAATAAAATTAATGTAATTCAGCCTGCGGGATTATTAACTAATTTAGATCTTAAATGGACAGAGAATAAAAAAACTGAAATAAGTCTCAAGGCTCAGTTTGACAAATTAAGCTTAAAATCTTTTGAGGACGTGCCAGGCTTCGAAAATCTTTCAGGCACTATTCGTCTTTCAAATAAAGACGGTTCTTTGAAATTGAAATCAGCAGATGTTTCGCTTTCTTATAATAAATTATTTAGAGAGCAACTTAAATTTAGTGGCTTACATGGCGACTTAAAGTGGAAAGAAAGTTATTTAATGTTTAAAAATCTTAGTTTTAATAATCCATTTATTAATGGTTCAATAAATGGAAGTATTAAATACGATGCTCAAAAAGTAACTTATCTAGACATACAAGCTTCAATTCCTTTTATCGATTTTAAACATGCAAAAACTTATTACCCAAGAACAATTAGCGCAGAAGGTCTTCATTGGCTAGACACTTCTCTTCTCGAAGGTAATCTAGAAAATACATCGGTGGCTATAAAAGGTTCCACCTCCGATTTTCCATTTGTTGATGCGAATAATCGACCTGATCCTAGCAAGGGCACATTTATAGTTACAACAACAGGAAAAAATACTCTAATTGAATATGGCGCAGGATGGCCTGTAGTCGAAAAATTTGATTTTAATGCCTCAATTAATGCCGGCACTTTTGAGTTGGTAAGTAAGAAAGGTCAAATTTTAGGTAATACAATTAAAGATCTTAAAACGACAATTCCTGCAATAGCAATTGAACACCCCATGCTTAATATTCAAGGAACACTCAATAGCCCTACTCGTGAAGCAATTAAATTTATTAATAACAGCCCCGTAAAAGAATCAGCTCAACATTTTTTTGATGAAGCTACAGGATCCGGTGAAGGCAAGTTGATGGTAAATATTGACATTCCCATGGACAATTTAGAGGCCATTACCTTTAAAGGTCAATATCAATTTTTAAATAGTACTCTGAGCAATTCATCGATCGGCATTCCTAATATAGAAAAAATTAAAGGTAGCGTCACATTTGATGAACATAATGTTAAAACTGAAAATCTTAACGGTACGATGTTTGGAGGTAATACGAATATTTCCCTTACTGCCGATCCAAGTAAAACTATTAAGATTAAATTAAATGGTAAATTTACTGATAAAGGTATTGAAGAAAAATTAGGTAAAAGTTTTACAAAATTCAGTGGCTCAGCGGATTGGGAGGGTTTAGTAGAATACAAAAAACCTTTACTGAATATCCAAATTTCGTCAAATTTAAAAGGTATTGAAATGGGCTACCCTGCCCCATTTAATAAAGCAAGGGATAAAGAAGAAAATTTCTATTTTAGTAAAAAACAGAATAGCCAAAAAAATGATGAGATTGAATTTAAATTTAGCAATATTGTAAGCGCAAAAATATCGCGCTCTGAAAAAAATAGTCTAATGACTATTGATAAAGGCTTTATTGCTATTAATTCAGATATTAGAACAAATCCCCAAAAAGGACTTTATCTCAAAGCTAATCTCCCTTACATCAATTTGGATGATTTTATTAGCCTATATAGCGGAAGTGATAGCCATTATCATTTTAAAATAGATAAAGCAGATATAGCGCTTATGAGCGCTGATCTATTTGACAGAAGATTTAACAATATCAAGATAGAAATAGCACCAGGTAACGGCAATACAAAATTTAAAATTAACTCGAGCGAAACATCAGGTAATCTTTTGTGGTTTGAAAAAGATAACAGATTAATTGCTCGTTTAAATGGACTCAAACTTCCAAGTGAAATAAAAAAGATTTCTTTATCTCACAATACGAGTAACCAAAATGTGCCTAACCTAGATGTCAAAATTGAATCACTTGAGGTAGATGGCAAAAAAATAGGGAAATTAGAACTTATTTCCAATACATCAAAACAACATATTAACTTTCAAAAATTCAAACTTACAAGCGATACAAGCATTTTTCAGGCAGATGGTGATTGGCTCGACTGGAATAGAAATTCAAAAACAAATATTAATTTTAACTGGAAGATTAATAATCTTGGCAATACTCTCGACTTTCTTGGATACAATCATTTCATTAAAGATGGTGATGCGGAAATTAACGGTCAATTTAAATGGATTGGAAGTCCAATCAATTTTGATAAAAATAAAATTGATGGCTCTTTCACTTTAGATATTCATAAAGGAACAATTTTAAAAGTGGAGCCAGGTGTAGGTCGCTTTTTCGGACTTGTCACATTGCAAAGTTTACCGAGACGACTTAGTCTAGACTTTAGAGATTTGTTTGGTAGTGGTTTCATATTTGACTCAATCAATGCCTCTATAAGAATGAATAATGGCATCATGAAAACAACAAATTTTAGGATGAATGGTCCTGCTGCAGAAGTATTTATGTCAGGTGAAACTAATATCATTAATGAAACACAAGATTTAAATGTCAAGGTGACCCCTCATATTAGTGATAGCTTATCGATTGCAGCATTAGCAGGTGGCCCATTAGCAGGTGCTGTGGCTTTCGTTGCACAAAAAGTACTTAAGGATCCTCTCAATAAAGTTCTTACTTCCGAATATCGAATTATTGGCACATGGGAAAAACCAGAAGAAGTTAATAACTCTGCATCTGATAAAATCAAAACAACAATCGAAAATACTAAAAACTTATTAAATGATAAAAAATAATAATGGCAATTAAATCTAAAATAAAAACAACGAAAGCAAGGTTGATAAATAAAGATATTATAAAAATTGCTGGTATACAGATGGCATCTGGGCCAGACATCAAATCAAATCTTAATGAAGCTGAAAATTTAATTACTATTGCTGCAAACCAAGGTGCCAAACTCATAGCGCTCCCTGAGTATTTTTCTATCATGTCTTCCAAAGATTCTGAAAAACTAAA
Source organism: Candidatus Methylopumilus sp. (assembly GCA_036567085.1). Taxonomy (GTDB): domain Bacteria; phylum Pseudomonadota; class Gammaproteobacteria; order Burkholderiales; family Methylophilaceae; genus Methylopumilus. The sequence goes on along the minus strand of DATCVG010000004.1, from coordinate 6,403 downwards.
GGCAAAAGAAAAGCCCGAACAAGGTCTCGTTCAATCTTTTCTATCAAAACAAGCCAAGAAAAACAAGGTCTGGATTATTGGCGGCTCTATTCCTTTAGTATCAAAGGATAAAAATAAAATTAGGAATAGTTGTTTAATTTATGATGACAGAGGTAATTTAATTCACCGCTACGACAAAATTCATCTTTTTGGATTTGATATGGGTGATGAATACTATCGCGAAGATAAATTAATTGAGGCAGGTTCCGATGTTGTGGTTATCGATTCTCCATTTGGAAAAATTGGCATTGCAATTTGTTACGATCTAAGATTTCCAGAGCTTTTCAGAGCCATGAAAGATATTGATCTTCTTGTCATTCCATCTGCGTTTACAGAAACAACTGGTAAAGCACATTGGGAAATTTTGATTCGTGCAAGAGCGATTGAGAATCAATGTTATGTATTGGCACCTGCTCAAGGGGGCTATCATTTATCAGGACGAGAAACTCACGGAAACTCAATGATCGTCGACCCATGGGGGACTATACTGGATCGTCTCAGTAGAGGTTCTGGCGTAATTACTGGGTTCTTAAATAAAGAATACATTAAATCTATTCGGAAATCTTTACCCGCACTTAAACATCGAACTATTAAATAATATCCCTTATGGAACATAAAATTATTCATGCGAAAGATTTGCTTCTCGCACAATCTGGTATAGATATAAATGATCTAAATAAAATACTCAATAGCATGATGTCACATGGCGTCGACTACGCAGACCTTTATTTTCAATACACAAAAAATGAATACTGGGGACTCGAAGAGGGTCAAGTTAAATCTGGAAGCTTCTCAATTGATCAAGGTGTAGGTGTAAGAGCTGTTAACAAAGACAAATCCGCTTTTGCATATTCTGATGACATTTCCATTGAAGCCCTCTTGTCCTCATCAAATATTGCCAAAGCTATTGCTTCAAAAAATTTAAATCAAAGTCATAAACGTGATCATCCAAAAATAATATCTAATTTATATAACACTCAAGATCCACTTTCGGCAGTGCCTGCTGAAGCTAAAATTAAAATGCTAGAAAAAATAGAAAATTTTGCTAAAAAAATGGATGAGCGCATTACTAAAGTCACTGCATCGATTGCGGGAGAATATGAAGTCATATTAGTCATTAATCATGAGCAAAAAATTGCTGCTGATATTAGGCCTCTCGTAAGATTATCGATTAATGTTATTGCAGAATCAAATGGAAAAAGAGAGCAAGGCTCTTCAGGTGGCGGTGGTCGTTTTGGATTTGAATATTTCTCTGATGAAATATTAAAGCAATATGCGCATGAAGCAGTTCATCAGGCTACTACGAACCTGAATGCAAAACCTGCACCAGCTGGGAGCATGACAGTTGTCTTGGGTCCTGGATGGCCAGGTATTCTTTTACATGAAGCTATTGGTCATGGTCTAGAAGGTGATTTCAATCGAAAAGGTAGTTCAGCATTTAGCAATAAAATTGGTACTCAAGTCGCTGCAAAGGATATTACAGTAGTTGATGATGGTACGATAAAAGATCGAAGAGGCTCACTTAATATAGATGATGAGGGTAATGAAACACAAAAGACGGTGCTTATAGAAAACGGTATTCTAAAAGGATATCTTCAAGACACATTAAATGCGAGACTCATGAACATGCCTATCACTGGTAATGCGAGAAGAGAATCTTATGCGCATCTTCCTATGCCAAGAATGACAAATACTTACATGCTTAATGGCACTAAAACACCGGAAGAAATTATCAAATCAGTCAAAAAAGGTATTTATGCAGTTAACTTTGGTGGTGGTCAAGTAGATATCACAAGCGGTAAATTTGTATTTTCTGCAGCTGAAGCGTGGATGATTGAAGATGGAAAATTACTTTATCCAGTCAAAGGCGCAACACTAATAGGCAATGGCCCAGAGGTATTAAAAAAAGTTAGTATGATCGGAAATGATATGTCTCTAGACTCAGGGGTAGGGACCTGCGGCAAAGAAGGTCAAAGTGTTCCAGTAGGGGTAGGTCAGCCCACAATCAAAATTGATGGCTTAGTTGTAGGTGGAACTGCTTAAAATTATAAAACGCGGTTTTTATATTCTAAAGTACGTGTATCAATTTCAATTTTATCGCCTGTATTACAGAATAAAGGCACCATAACTTCAAAACCTGTATTGATTTTAGCTGGTTTCATGACTTTACCTGAAGTGTCGCCTTTAACAGCTGGCTCAGTATAGGTAATTTCTCGCGTTACAGAGTTTGGCAACTCTACAGATATCGCTTTGCCATTGTAAAATTTTACTTCGCATGGCATGCCATCTTCTAAGAAATTCAAGGCTTCTGACATATTTTCAGCATCAACTTCATATTGATTATATTCACTATCCATAAAGACATAAGCAGGATCTGAGAAATAAGAATAAGTAACTTCTTTTTTATCTAAAACAATCACTTCAAATTTATCACTTGCGTTATATACGTTTTCACTAGGCGCTTCGGTGAGAAGATTTTTCATTTTCATCTTCACAACAGCTGAATTTCGACCTGATTTGTTATATTCAGTTTTTAATATGACCATAGGGTCAGTGCCAACCATAATAACGTTACCAGCGCGAAGCTCTTGAGCGATTTTCATAATATTGATCCTTGGGAATGCTTACCAAATAAAGGGTGAGATTATACTCGAAAATTATGTTTCATAACAATAAGCGACCAAACTCTCCACTAATGAAACTTCTTTAAAATAATTGTGGCTTTGTTTTAATGTAAAAGCTTCTAAACGAGCTTTTTGCTTGAAAAAGTCACGCCATAAAACTTCGTTAAATTTGTTATTCGACCAGTCATCATGCATTTTAATTAAAATATCTGATAAATCCTTATCGCATGCTTCGTAATAACGCTTCATAAAAGCCTTAAGTTTAATTAAATGAATATTATTTGCTTGAATATAAGGTTGCCAAATAAAAGGTTTGCCTGCCCAAATTGCTCTAGTCCAGCTATCTTCTCCCCTCACAAAATTAAGATCACATGACCAAAGTAGGTTATCAAAATCATCATGATTTAAAAATGGATAAGGAATGATATGAATAAATTGATAATTATTTTTTAGCTTTAAAAGATCAAATAGATATTGAGGTATAAAAAATTGTGCAGGATTCTTTAGGCGATCTATAGTATCCAAAAAAACTTCAATTTTTTGTATTGGATAATAAAAGAGTGATATCGAATATAAGTCTGGATCTCCACCTAGTGACTGAATAAACTTTTTGCGGCTAGGTTGATCAAAAGCCTCTCGGCGAATCAACAACCCCTTTTCCCGAATAAGACCCCCCGTTTGATTAGTAAAGCCAGGATAGAAGAAAGTTTTAATAAGTCCCGATTCAGGATCGATAGAAGGTTTTAAATGAAAGTTATCTACCCAAGGCTCGGCTGATAAATATTCAATCGCAATATATTTAGACTTTTTCCGCTTAATAAGCGTTTTATAGCTATGTGGCAAATCTATATTAAAAAGGTTAAACACAAAATCTGGAGGAGGCGGAAGTGATGTTGAGTCTTCATTAAAATCACAATGACAAATATTGATTCCATTAATCGTTTGTTTTTGCAGGGAAAGATCGATTGAAGGTATCAATCTCTTGGCAGTTACAAGATCGTCAACGAGAAGATGCACCTCAATATTAAAATCAACTTTAAGCTGCTTTGCAATTCGCCAAGCAACGCCAATATCCCCAAAAAAATCAATCACCTTACATATTAAGTGGCACACGATAGAACTTTTATTACTCATGATAAGCTACATCAATAATTCTAAATTTCACTATACCTCCAGGGGTTTCAACTTTTACTTCATCATCTAAGTTTTTACCTAAAAGGGCTTTAGCAATGGGTGATACCCAACTAATAAAGCCTTTTTCTGTATCAATTTCATCTTCCCCTACAATACGATAATAATGCTCCGAATCATCTGATTCATTAATTAAAGTTACCCATGCGCCAAAAAAAATCTTCTCTTGTTGCTCTTGTGACGAAGGATCAATTACTACCGCTTCATCAATGCGACCGAATAAAAATTTAGCTCTTGCATCAATTTGGCGTAAGCGCTTCTTCCCGTAGATATAATCTCCGTTCTCACTCCGATCGCCATTACTTGCAGCCCATGAAACATCAGCTACAACCTTAGGTCGATCAACTTTAACTAAAAAATCGAGCTCATCTTTTAGGCGCTGATATCCTTGCTTGGTAATGTAATTTTTACGCTCTGTCATATTTTTTAATAATAATTAACGGGGTTAAGTTTACAATAGAAGCATGCATTCTGAACAAAAGCCTATCTACCTCTGCCGCAATTCAAAAGAAGCTTATAAATTAAGCCAACATTTTGATTCAAAAGAAAAGGTATGGGCGCTTCATGACTTCATCAATAACCTCTTTAAAAAACACCCAAATATCAAGATGCCATATCGGGTACTTAATGGGATTGAAGAAAAATTGTTATGGGAAAGTAGTATTAAGCAATATAAAAAATCATTTTTTGATTTATCAAACATTGAAAACTTAAGTGAAACCGCAATGCAGGCCAACCGTCTCATTGATCAATTTAATATTAGTGAAAATACTCTAAAAAGTGAGGAGCGTAGTGAAGAGCATGCATTTTTTAACGCTTGGCGCCTACTTTTTAAAAAAAATTGTAGCGATAAAAATGTTATCACTTTTAATAATCTTTTAAAGATATGTGAAGAACATATTAGAAATGGTGATATTTCAATTGGGCACCCTATTTGTTTTTTTAATTTTGAATTAACAACACCTATTGAAGATTCTTTTATTAAAGCATGTAAAACTCAAGTTGATATAGAGCTTTTTAAAGCGCCACAAATAGTGCCTTATATTGAGTCACGTGTTTTTCTTAATGAAGAACATGAATGCATGCAGATTGTCGAATGGTGTAAAACACAAATAGAGAATAACAAAAAGATATTGATTGTGACGCCACAGCTCGATCAAATTATCGATCGCCTCACAAGCATGCTAGATAAAACATTTCATCCCGAGACATTCACTCCGAGCCTATCACAACAAAAAAGAATTTATCAGTTTTCCTTAAATACTCCTTTATTTCACCTATCTATGGTTTATTTAAATTTAATGTTAATAGAATTGGCCGCGAGAGGTAACTCTAAGATCAATGAACTTAAAAACATCTTAAGACATAATGGCTGGTCAGATAGCAAAGAGTTATGTGGACGCTACAAGCTTATTAACTATCTAGAAAGAAAACGAAGGGGCAATATCTCAATTAAAGATCTCATTGAAATGTCTGAGTTAATTGTAGACTTGAATGATGAAATTCCTAACTTAAAGACGCACTTGAATCAAATCCATGCCTCACATCATGAATGGCGAATAAAGAGAAATCCTTCAGGATGGATTAAAGTATTTGATATATATTTAAGGAATATTCAATCTAGTCTTTTAAATCCGAAAAATGCTTTTGAAGAAAGTATTTATGAAGCATGGAACAAAACCAACGAAACAATAGCTTCACTAGACAATATGATGGGTGATATATCCATCCAAGAGATGCTAGATATATTTCAGTATTACCTTAAAAAAACTACTCACCAACACGAACATCAAGGCAATTTTAAAATTGATATTTTAGGTTTTCATGAAACAACTTATGAAAATTATGACGCTACATGGATTATGAATTTAAATGAACATCTATGGCCTGCGCCTCATCAGTACAATCCATTTATACCTATTAAAATTCAGCACGATAGGCATATCAATACTCATGAAAAACGTCATTTAAATGCCTCAAAGATTTTAGAAAAATTTACTCATACATCACCTTTTGTGACACTTTCGTATGCCAAAAAAATAGGTGAAGAAGAGATATTTCCATCGCCAACATTACATGACTTTATATCTTCGAAATTACTTGAAGATATGAATTATAAATTTAAAAAAAATGAATTTAATCAAAAAGATATAGAATATATTGAAGATAGTACTTCAAGTAAGATTGAAGTGCTGCAGACAATTAAATCGGGCATAAAATTACTTGAAGCACAATCCATCTGCCCTGCTTGGGCATTTTATGAGTTTAGACTTGGTGCAAGAAAAATAGAAGAAGAAGATGAGGAAAATTTAACTACTAGATTACGCGGAAATCTCTTTCATAAAACCCTAGAACAATTCTGGACGGAAAATAAATTATCCTCTCTAGTAAGCGCTTTAAATGAAAAAGAGCTGTCAAAAAAAATACAGTGCATTGCACATAAAAATATATCTATAGAAAAGAAAAAATACCCCAGAATCTTGCCTGAATTTTTTAATATCGAAGAAATACGCTTAATAAGCTACCTTGAAAAATGGATTCAACATGAA
>DATCVG010000003.1:0-2839 GCA_036567085.1 Candidatus Methylopumilus sp. | reverse complement strand
ATGCAAAATTCAAATAGACCCAGACGTATGCGTAAAGATGAATTCTCGCGACGATTAATACGTGAACATCATTTGCGTGTGGATGATTTAATTTATCCAGTGTTTGTCATGGAAGGTCACCAAAAAGAAGAAGCGATTCCATCCATGCCAGGCATTAAACGTCAAAGTATGGATCTCATTCTAGAGACTGCAAAAGAATGTTTTAAATTAGGCATTCCGGCGATTGCATTATTTCCAGTCGTTGATACAACATTAAAAACAGAAGATGCGAAGGAAGCCTATAACCCGGGAGGGCTTATTCCAAGAGTGGTAGCTTTACTCAAGCAACATGTGCCCAATCTTGGAGTGATTACAGATGTAGCGCTCGACCCTTATACAAGTCATGGTCAAGATGGTTTGATGGATGGATCAGGATATGTCCTCAATGATGAAACAGTAGAAGTTTTAATCAAACAAGCTTTAAGCCACGCTAAAGCAGGGGCCGATATTGTGGCTCCCTCTGACATGATGGATGGACGTATTGGCAAAATTCGCGAAGCTTTAGAAAAAGAAGGATTTGTGCATACAAAAATTTTAGCGTACTCAGCAAAATACGCTTCTTCATTTTATGGCCCATTTAGAGATGCCGTAGGATCTCTTAAAAATTTAGATGGAAGTGATAAAAATAGTTATCAAATGGATCCAGCGAATACCGATGAAGCTTTGACTGAAGTTGAACTCGACATTAATGAAGGCGCTGACATGGTGATGGTGAAACCCGGTATGTCATACCTTGACATTGTCTATCGCGTGAAAACTGCTTTTGGAGTACCTACATATGCGTATCAGGTGAGTGGGGAATATGCGATGCTTAAAGCTGCATCACAAAATGGTTGGTTAGATGAAAAAGCGGTGGTGATGGAGTCACTCCTCGCTTTTAAACGCGCAGGTGCTGATGGGATTTTAAGTTATTACGCCATGGAAGTGGCGCGCTGGCTTAAAGCTTAAGTAGCGCTTCCGTTTCTTCAATCGAGGCTTTTGATTTATTTATTTTTAAATCATCCACGTGATAAATTAAAAGTTCAATAGGCCCCATCGAACCCTCAAGGGTTAATACCGGAATCATTTTTTTATCTTGCATGGGGTCTTTAGTGCGCGATTTGCGATCGCGCGTTTCGTATACGATATTGTGGTTTAGCAAAAAAAATTCAACTTCTTTCATGGAGTCAGCATAGAGTTGAATATGAAGTGTCGGGTATCGGCCCGCTGTACCGTCTAATGCAGCACCGGTTAAATGTGGATTAAAAGCAATTAATTTTTTCATGAGGCTTAATGCTTCAAGCCTTAATACTTTAAGACGCGCTTCATGTTCTTCATCCAAATAGATCGCTTGATGCTCTTTGATTGCGTCATTGATTTCATCATTTGAAGGAAGCGCATCTCCATCATTAAGCCCAAAAAATTTAGCGGCCTTACGTTTTGCAAATGCGTAATCGCTAATACCTTCTTCAGCCATCATTTGAGCAGCTTTATGTGCCACTTGGAATCGTAGGTGTTTACTTTGTCTTGCCATATGAAACACTTTTTTTTAAAAATTAATTGAGGAGTTGGATCTCATTATGCGGTGGAAACTCTGAATAGAAATATTCATTCACACCTTCTTCATTCTCATTTGCAGGGGTACCTGTATCCGGTTTAATTTTTTGAATGATGACACCATCAGGCATAGAGTAATTTTGAACAGGTACATCTTTTAATGCCGTTTGCATATATCTAATCCAAATAGGCAATGCAGCCTGAGAGCCAGTCTCATCCTTACCGAGCGTTTTAGGTTGGTCGAATCCAATCCATGCAATAGCGACTTGAGAAGGCGTAAACCCTGCAAACCATGCATCCACTTGATTGTTGGTTGTTCCAGTTTTACCTGCGATATCTGAGCGACCTAATACTTTAGCTTTTTGAGCTGTCCCTTTGTTTACAACGTCTTGTAGGAGTGTTGTCATAATAAATGCGTTTCGTGGGTCAATAATGCGAGGCGTTTCTTCATTTTGAAACATTGCATTCGTTTGATCGATGACTTTACCTTGACTATCGACCATCTTTTCAATGAGGTAAGGTTTTTTAAGGTAGCCACCATTCGCAAATACTCCATAAGCGGTGACCATTTCCATGAGGGTGGCAGAACCCACACCTAAAGCCATGGATAAGTAAGCGGGGTGATTGGCAGGATCAAAACCAAAACGCGTCGCATAGTCTTGCGCATATGCAGGACCAATCGCTTTTAAAACGCGAATGGCGACCAAGTTTTTAGATTTAGCCAAACCATTTCTCAGTCTGATATGACCATCAAAATCTCCATCATAATTTTGTGGATCCCAGTCCATCCCACTCCCTGTTTCGGCTGCGGAGAAATGAAGCGGTGCATCATTGACGATCGTTGCAGGGGTAATCCCTTTTTCTAATGCTGCAGAATAAATGAAAGGTTTAAAGGTGGAACCAGGCTGACGTTTTGCTTGCGTGACGTGATTATATTTATTGCGATTAAAATCAAAACCACCTACTAACGCTGTAATGGCACCTGTTTGAGGATCCATTGAAACTAAAGAAGCCTCGACTTTAGGGAGTTGCACCACTTCCCATTGTTTATTTTTTTGAATGACACGAATCACAGCACCAGGGCTAACTTTTCTATTTTTAGGATCTTTGTCACTCAATGTTTTTTGAATGAGTGCTAAGTTATCTCCTTTAATATCTATCATGTCACCTTTTTTAGTGAAGGCTTGTACGTATTTGGCATCCGCTTTTATGACGACTGCCGGAATAAATCCGTTATATTCTTCAAGTCCATCCAGCGTATCGA
>DATCVG010000002.1:0-6194 GCA_036567085.1 Candidatus Methylopumilus sp. | reverse complement strand
GCAAATTCGGCATCTATTCTTAATTTTAAAAGTTCCCATCTTGATTGGGTCCGACCCGGGATTATGCTCTATGGCGCATCACCAATTGTAGGTGAAAAATCTAGTTCTTTTAACCTTAAACCTGTTATGCAATTGAAAAGCAAAATTATTGCAATACAAAATTTATCTAAAAATGATTCAATTGGATATGGCGACAGTTTTAAAGCTAAAAATGATATGCGTATCGCAGTGGTTGCATGTGGCTATGCAGATGGTTATCCGAGACATGCGCCAACTGGAACACCAGTTTTTGTTGAGGGAAAAAAAACATATACAGTTGGTAGAGTATCTATGGATATGCTTTATATAGATATCACCAATATTCCTAAAGCATCTATTTCAAGCGATGTTGAATTATGGGGTGAGCATATTCTTGTCGACGAAGTTGCTGAAAAATCTGGAACAGTAGGTTATGAATTACTTTGCGCTATTTCTTCATCCATAAGAGTTCCTATGGAAATACTCTATGGCCAAAAATAAGATTGCATTTCTTTGTACTGAATGCGGTGGTCAATCGACCAAATGGCAAGGGCAGTGCCCACATTGTATGACATGGAATACCATGGTAGAAAGCATTATTGAAGCTTCTATGCCTAGTCGATATGCATCTTTGACACAAACCTCAGAACTAAAAAAACTTAATGAAGTTAAAATGTCAGCCGTTTATAAGAGAACGACTTGTATAAGTGAATTTGATAGAGTTCTAGGTGGCGGTTTTGTTCCTGGAGGTGTCGTATTAATTGGTGGAGATCCTGGCATTGGAAAATCGACACTACTTATTCAGGCACTTTCACATATGACCAATGATATGAATCAAGCGCCATGCAAAGTTATTTACGTAAGTGGTGAAGAGTCACCACAACAGATAGCTATGCGAGCAAAACGTTTAGAGTTAGAAGTCTCAGATATTTTTATCTTGTCTGAAATAAATTTAGAAAAAATTATTCAATCCATTGAAAAAAATAAACCTGATGTTGTTGTTATTGATTCTATTCAAACAATTTATTCGGAAGAGTTGCAATCAGCACCTGGTTCAGTTACTCAAGTCAGAGAGTGTTCAGCACAATTGACGCGCATTGCAAAACAATTAGAAGTGAGCATGATTTTAGTTGGCCATGTTACAAAAGAAGGTTCATTAGCAGGTCCTCGCGTGTTAGAGCATATTGTAGATACTGTGCTTTATTTCGAAGGTGATCAAAATTCGAGCTTTAGAATGGTCCGCGCATTTAAGAATCGCTTTGGCGCTGTCAATGAGCTTGGCGTATTTGCCATGACCGAGAAAGGTTTGCGAGAAGTGACAAATCCTTCCGCACTCTTTTTGTCACATCATCACGAAGAGGTTTCTGGGTCATGTATTACAGTAACTCAAGAAGGAACGAGACCACTTCTTATTGAGATTCAAGCGCTTGTTGATAATGCACATGGAGCATCGCCTAAACGTTTAGGTGTTGGTTTAGAGCAGAATCGACTTTCCATGCTTCTTGCCGTATTGCATAGACATGGTGGTATTGCATGCTTTGATCAAGATGTTTTTGTAAATGCGGTAGGTGGTGTCAAGATTACTGAGCCAGGTGTGGATCTTGCTATTTTATGTGCGATTGTTTCATCCTTTAAAAATCAACCTATCAATCAAAAAACAATTATTTTTGGTGAGGTCGGTTTAGCAGGGGAGGTAAGACCTATTCAAAGAGGTCAAGAACGCATCAAAGAGGCTGCAAAATTAGGATTTACAAGAGCTATCATTCCCAAAGCAAATATTGCTAAACAAAAGATTGCAGGAATTGATGTTATAGGTATTGAATATCTCTCTCAAGCTTTTCAACTACTCAAAGCATAAAATTTATTTTTAAAAAAGCATTTACATATGACGAGCATTTTTCTCAAAGGTGGGAGGATTACCTTTCGATTGAGAGTTTGTTCTGGTCGATCTCTTTTAATCTCAAGTAGTAATGTTTCATAAATTTTTCCCATAAGTAAGCCAGGAATCTGTGAATTTATATCTTCTTTAGGGATTTTTTCATAAGCAGCCTTATAAAAATTCTCTGCACGCTCAATTTGATAAACCAATAAGTTTGATACATTTTTATTTTCTTGAAATCTTAAAATGTCATTTTCAGATACATTGAATTGGTGAAGTTCGTCGAGTGGAATGTAGATTCTATTTTTTCTTGCATCTTCTCCCACGTCACGAATAATATTTGTGAGTTGAAGCGCAATCCCCAAATCATGAGCAAACTTTAAAGTCCCTTGATTTTTAAAGCCTAATATTTTGACGCATAGGATGCCCACTACGCCTGCAACTCTATAGCAATAAAGTTGGAGCTGTTTAAAACTTTCATAGCGATTAAATTTTAAATCCATTTCCATACCATCTAGCACTTCTATGAAATAGGCCTCATTAAGTTCGTAGATACCAATAAACTTTAATAGTGACTTTGTTACTGGATGCTGTGGCGTTTCATGAAATAATCGATTAATTTCATTTCTCCACCAATTTATTTTTGCTGTTGCTACTTCGAGATCAATTGTATTATCAACAATATCATCAATTTCCCTACAAAAAGCGTAAAGCGACACAAGGGCATCTCGCCTGTTTTTACTAATAAAGTAAAAAGTCCAAGTGAAATTTGATTTACTTTCTTTAACCTTCTCGTAGCAATATTGAATAGGAGTCATGATAGTTTTATAGCTGCAGCTTTGAGGAATATGAATATCCAATCCAATGTCCTGATTTTAGGTGGGTTAGTAAATAAATTACAGTCATTTTTTTTCATCCTCTCTATTAATATAAGTGATGCAAGCTCAATCATTTGTATTTCAAAGCCAAGCCTACCTTTAATTTTTTTTCCAAGCCCTAAGCCTTCCTTAAGAATTTGGTAATTTCGATTAACCCAAAATTTTTTATATCTTATCCATTGATCTGAAAAGTTTCTTTTTTCGATATCTTTGACATTCAGATTAAATTCTTTTATCTCGTCTTTTGGAAAATAAATTCGACCTTTTCTATAATCTTCAACAGCCCCTTGAGCGAAATTAATAAGCGCTAAAGCCGTACAAATCGCATTAGATTTTCGAATATTTTCTTTAGTATCTTTTTTTGCAAGGCTTAAAATAAGTTCTCCAGCTGGGTTTGCTGCATCCTCACAATATTTGATTAGGGCATTAAATCGAGCGTATGGTTTATGATTAATATCTTTACTAAAAGCTTTTATAAATTTATATAAGTTGCTGATTTTTATATTATATTTTATACATATTTTTTTTAATATTTTAAAATATGGGTCGTTAATTTTTTGATTTTTTTCAATTTTTTTTAGATTGTCTTTCAGATATTTTATTTTTTTAAGACGGTCTTTTTTAGATTTATTTCCTTCATCAGCTATGTCATCTCCTGTACGAGCAAAAGCATACAAGGTCGTAATAGCTTCTTTCATTTCTTGGCCAAGAATTAATGAGCCGACAGTAAAATTTTCATAATGCTTCTTTGTTTGCTTGATTTTGTTTTGGTTCTTTATGTTTTGTGTAATCCTCATATTCAGTAGTATGTTATAGAATGTAATTCTTTAATAGGTGAGGTTTGTTTTATGTTTGGAATTATTGGTGGCACGGGATTAGCTTCTATACATGAATTAAAAGTATTAAAGCGTGAACTCATTAGAACACCTTATGGAGAACCCTCTCAGCCGCTCATTTTTGGATCATTATCAAATAAAAATATTGTTTTTCTAGCTCGTCATGGCTCGGGCCATACAATACCACCTCATGAAATTAATTATCGTGCGAACATTTGGGCGCTTCAATCGGTGGGAGTTACGAAAATCATATCCGTAGCGACTGTCGGCGTAATCGATGAAGCAGTTAAACCAGGCACTATATGTATTCCCAGTCAAATTATTGATTATACATATGGTCGTAAAAATACGTATTTTGATGGCGCTGAAATGCCAGTTAAGCACATAGATTTTACTTATCCATATGATGAATCTTTAAGAAAACAAATTATTACTTCTGCACAGACTTTATTAAAAACAGTGGTGACTGAAGGTGTTTATGCGGCAGTGCAGGGGCCTCGGTTAGAAACTGCAGCCGAAATAAATCGCCTTGAAAAAGATGGTGCAAATATCGTTGGTATGACTGGAATGCCTGAAGCGGCTTTAGCAAAAGAACTTAATATTGCATATGCAGCCATATGTCCTATGGTAAATCACGCCGCTGGAAGAGGTCAAAGTAAAGATGCTATTTCATTCCCCAGTATTAATGAGCTTTGTGATAATGATGTTTGCCAACTTATGATGACTGATGTAATAAGACTGATTCAGACAATTATTTCAAAAAATTAAATGGCCATAAGACAAGTTTTAAAAATGGGTGATCCGCGGCTATTGAAAGTTGCAGAGCCCATTCATGATTTCAATAGTTGCGCATTGAAAAATTTGATTGAAGATATGCAAGATACTATGCATTCTTTAAATGGCGCAGGCTTAGCAGCACCTCAAATAGGCGTGAGCCTAAGGGTTGTTATTTTTGGTGTTAAAAAAACGCCGCGATATCCAGACGCAGAAGAAGTGCCGTACACTATTTTAATTAATCCAAAACTTACCTTTCTTGATGATGATATGGAAAGTGGATGGGAAGGTTGTCTTTCCGTTCCGGGGATGAGGGGCTTAGTGCCGAGATTTAAAAAACTTCGTTATCAAGGTTATGATTTGAATCATAATCTAATCGATCGCACAGTTACTGATTTTCATGCACGCGTCGTTCAACATGAATGTGATCATTTAGATGGTATTCTTTATCCAATGAGGATTGAGGATTTGAGTAATTTTGGATTTTCTGAAGTTTTATTTCCCGATTCAGACCTTCAAGATGATTAAAGGATATGTTAGAATTCTCGCTCCGGAAGAGTGGCTGAGCGGTTTAAGGCAGCGGTCTTGAAAACCGTCGAGGGTTCATAGCCCTCCGTGAGTTCGAATCTCACCTCTTCCGCCATTTACTTCAATCTAATTCATTTTCAATCTATTTTTAATGGCTTTATCATAAACTTCTAGAGTTGTTTTATACATAGTGTCTAAAGTAAAAGGTCTGTGTATATTTTCTATCTGATCGGTATTTGAAGTTTTTATAATTTTAAACATTGCCTTTGAGAGAAGTTCTGGGTTCTTGGGTTCAGTGAGTATAGCTTTTTTGTAGATCTTTAAAGTCTCTGGAATACCTCCGACTGGACAGCTAATAATTGGAAGACCCACAGACATGGCCTGCAATAATGCTTGAGGAACACCTTCATTTGCGAAACTCGGCAAAACAAAACAATCTATTGCTTGTAAATAGGGTACGATATTCTGGATGTCGCCAACAAATTTAATATTCTTCGGATAGGAAGAATTTTTAGATAATTTTTTGCAATTTTCCATTTGTGGACCGTCACCGATAATGATTAAAGTAGACATTGGATTATTTAATAGATTAAAGGCTTGAATTAAATCGCTATGTCCTTTCCATGATCTCAATGTAGCCGCAATACCAAAGATAAAATGTTTCTGCGGGAGGCCTAGTAATTTTCTTTGTTGTCTTTTATTGCCAGGAATAAAAATATCCGTATCAATTCCAGTGGGTGATGAGGTAATAGGAGTGTGAACAAATTTATCTTGAGTTAAATCATCTTTTATAGATTCACTTGTTGTCATAATCGATTCACAGCCATTATTGTAAAGCCATTTCGAAGATGTATTCCTGTGCACATGAGTACTTATATGCCTCGTTCTTACAATTGCGGGTTTTATATTTAAAGTTAATCTAGCTAAAGCCGAAAGCCAATGATCGGTGCTTGAATGACAAGAAATAACATCTGGCTTCACTTCTTTGATAAGCTTTCTTAACGATAGCAAATCAGCAAATCTCTTTTTTTGAAGTTTAATACCTTTGCAATTCACTTCGTAAAGATGAGCGCGTTTAGCGATTAAGCTATTTTTATCTGCTGCGACCGTGACTTCATGCCCATATTTAGAAAATATTTTTGCTTCTGTGAGTACGCGAATCTCTTGACCCCCCCAGCCCAATGAAGACTCGGTATGTAAAATTTTAATTTTCTTTTTATTTGCTAATTCTTTGTATAAATGAAGCCATTCTTTATTTTTAATTTTTATATCAAAAGTTCT
>DATCVG010000001.1:0-2674 GCA_036567085.1 Candidatus Methylopumilus sp. | reverse complement strand
ATTAGCCTTACCTATTTATATCTTAGGTTTGTTATTGCTTTTTGCTGTCATGTTTGTAGGTCAATCGAGTCATGGTGCTCAACGCTGGCTAAATTTAGGTATTTTTAAAATGCAGCCTTCTGAAATTATGCGTATTGCGGTCCCCATCGCTATGGCTTGGTACCTATCAAAGCGAGAAAATAAACGACATGCGATTGACTATTTGATTGCTTCTCTCTTTTTTATTTTGCCAGTCATTCTTATAATCAATCAGCCTGATTTAGGCACAGGGCTTCTAATTACTGCATCTGGTTTTTATATTCTTTTTCTCGCTGGATTAAATTGGAAATTTATTGTCGGGGGTGCTATCGGTCTTTTTTCTCTAGCGCCTTTCATTTGGGCCCATTTACATGACTACCAAAAAAATAGGCTACTCATTTTATTAGATCCAAGTCAGGATCCTTTAGGATCTGGATATCACACCATTCAATCGTCAATTGCCATGGGATCAGGGGGTCTTATTGGTAAAGGCTGGCTTAATGGCTCGCAAGGTCAACTTGATTTCTTGCCTGAACGAACGACCGATTTTATTTTTGCAGTCTTTAGTGAAGAATTTGGTTTATTAGGCAATCTTCTTCTCTTAGGTCTTTTTGCATTCATTATTGGCCGTAGTCTCATGATTGCCTCTCAAGCAAAAAATACATTTACGAGACTTCTGGCTGCTAATATTGGGCTTACTTTCTTTACTTATATCTTTATTAATATTGCTATGGTCAGTGGCATCATGCCTGTGGTCGGCGTTCCTTTACCACTCATTAGTTTCGGTGGAACATCGATGATAATTATTTTAATGAGTTTTGGTATATTAATGAGCGTCCATGCACATAAAGAACTTGTGGGATCATCTTAATGATTAAAACTCTTTCCGTCCTGATACTTATTTCTATTCTGACGGGCTGTGCGAGTGTTCCCTCTTTAAAAAAAGAGACTGTAGCTATGCCTTCGAAAAAAGGTGGTGGTTATTACCTTGATGATGGCCCCGGCGATAATCCACCTGAAAATATTGATGCCATTCCTGATGCAACGCCTAAAGTTGAACCTTTTTATGCACGGGCAAATCAACCTTATATTGCGCTTGATAATAAATATATCCCTATGACTTCGTTCTTCCCTTATAAAGAAAAAGGTATCGCCTCTTGGTACGGTAAACGTTATCACGGTAAAAAAACATCCGTGGGAGAAACCTATGATATGTATGGCATGACAGGTGCTCATACCACACTCCCCATACCGTGTTATGTCCGAGTCACCAATACTGAAAACGGTAAAAGTGTGATTGTGAGAATCAACGATCGTGGTCCATTTAAAAAAGATCGGGTCATTGATTTATCATTTGCCGCAGCTTATAAATTAAGACTATCTGATAAAGGTAGTGGTCCAGTAGAAGTGGAACTTATTGACCCTCGACAATTTAGCGCTCTCAAAAAAACACCTGATGCCATGACTGAAAAAATACAAGAAAAAGATATCAATGCTTCACAAATAAAGACATCTGAAGAGGTAATAACTAGCGAACCGCTTTACATTCAAGCTGGTGCCTTTAAAAATGAAAAAAATGCGGATCTTTTATTAAAACAGCTCGCAGAGATGGGTTTAGAAAATACACCGCCCTTTAAAAAACAATTTTCAGAAGATTTATTTCACGTGGTAATCGGTCCTTTCAATTCGAAAGATGAAGCAAATAACATTGCTGATCTGATTAAATCAAAAATAAAAATTAGTATTTTTGTACTTGCCAAAGAAAAGAATTAATTGACAGATCAAAATACATCGCCAGAGACACTGATTGAATTTCCATGTCACTTCCCTATTAAAGTCATGGGAGAAGTTCATGATGAATTTACATCTACTGTGATTGAAATCATCACGCAAAAAAATGAAAAATTTGATCCAAGCACCATCGAGATGAAGGGAAGTAGTGAAGGTCGCTATATCAGTCTCACTTGCTTTGTTTATGTCAAAAATAAACCTGAATTAGATGATATCTATCGATCACTTTCATCACATCCAATGATCAAAGTCGTTCTTTGATTTTATGGCAATCTTCATCAAATATCTTGGGCTCACGCCTTATGAATCCACATGGCATAAGATGAAGAATTTTACTGCCAAAAGAGATAAGTCCACTCAAGATGAAATATGGATTACAGAACATGATGCTATCTATACTATAGGTTTAAACCGTAAAGATTTTAAACAGCCCTCTAGGTCTGATATTCCAGTCCTTCATGTGGATCGCGGCGGAAAAATCACCTATCATGGCCGAGGCCAGCTCATTATTTATCCACTGATTGACCTTGAGCGTTATCATCTAACCATTAGATCTTTCGTGACATTAATTGAAAAAAGCATCGTTAATTTTTTATCGCTTCGCGACATCAAAGCCAGTGCTAAAATAGAAGCTCCTGGTGTATATATTGAGAATAAAAAAATTGCATCTCTAGGGTTGCGCATTAAAAACCATGCTTCATATCATGGTTTAAGCTTGAATATCGATATGGATTTAACTCCTTTTGAAGCGATTGATCCTTGTGGTTATAAAAATTTACAAATGACACAATTAAAAACATTTATCAATGATGTATCGATTGAAAATATCGGCCTAGAAATTGCAAATGATATTAAACATCAATTA